>CAZYDL010000166.1:0-7784 GCA_964646305.1 uncultured Desulfobacula sp.
CTCTGATTCTGGTTGCCACTTCCATTTCAGATTCCCACTTATGGGTAAGTTTTTTAAGATCTGTTTCAGTTTTTTCCAGCTCCTCTTTTATATTGGCAATTCTTTCTGAATGATCTTTGCCAATGGCTTCTTCCCGTGCAAGTACTTTCATCTCACGATTAAGATTTCCAATGGTGCGTTCCAGATTTTCAATTTGTGCAGGGCTTGTGGTAAGGCCTATGGCAACCCTTGCACATGCTGTATCAAGCACACTGACAGCCTTATCCGGCAGCTGCCTGCCCGTGATATATCTATTGGAAAGTTTAACAGTGTCAAGCAGTGCTTCATTGGTAATCATCACCTTGTGATGGGCTTCAAGAAAAGGTGCAATGGCACGCATCATTATCATTGCTTTCTCTTCATCTGGTTCATCAATTTTAACGACCTGAAAGCGCCTTGCCATGGCAGCATCTTTTTCAAAATATTTTTTATATTCAGCCCATGTTGTAGCAGCAATTGTACGCAATTCTCCCCTTGCAAGGGCAGGTTTTAAAAGATTTGCAGCATCTCCTGATCCTGCAGCTCCTCCTGCACCAAT
Organism: uncultured Desulfobacula sp.; assembly: GCA_964646305.1. Classification (GTDB taxonomy): domain Bacteria; phylum Desulfobacterota; class Desulfobacteria; order Desulfobacterales; family Desulfobacteraceae; genus Desulfobacula. The sequence continues at coordinate 578 of CAZYDL010000166.1, forward strand.
TAAGGTGTGAGCTTCATCAATAAAAAGAACAATGGGTATGGGTGATGACTTGACTTCTTCTATTACCTGTTTGAGCCGCTCTTCAAATTCTCCTTTAATGCCTGCTCCTGCCTGAAGCAGACCAAGATCCAGTGTGTGAATGGCAACATTCTGCAATATCGGAGGGACATCTCCCTCAATGATTTTTAAAGCAAAGCCTTCAACAACTGCTGTTTTGCCGACACCTGCCTCTCCTGTAAGAATGGGGTTGTTCTGTCTTCTGCGTATCAGAATATCAATCATCTGCCTGATTTCAAAATCACGGCCAAGAACAGGATCAATTTCACCTTTTTTGGCTTTTTGTGTCAAATTGATTGTATACTGGGCAAGGGCCTGACCTTTACCGCCTGCAGCAGGAGTCCTGGGACCGGAAGCAGTTGTTGATTCCGCCTGCTCTTCACTATCTTCACCCGAGCCCTTGGTCAGATCATAAAATGACTCTTTTAAAGTTTCCAGGGAAATTTTTTCAAACAATTTAGAACTTGCATATAATGCCCCCTTTGTACCAGGGTCAGATATCAATGCAATAAGTATATGGCCAGACCTGATGGATGGAACATGATAGTCCACAGATGCAACAAGCCATGCATTTTTGATCATTTGCGGGATTCTTGGAGAGAGAGCAGGGTTCCTTGAATTTCCACCCTTAAATGTTTCAATGACAGCGGTTAAATCACCGAGCAGGTGTGATTCATTGATTTCAAAATAATTTAGAATTTTTTTAAAATCAGAGTTTTCAATATCAAGGAGCTTTATGAAAAAATGTTCAAGCTCAACATCATAGTGAGTATGAGAGAGACAAAGTCCTGCCGAGGTTTCCAAAGATTTACGGCAGGCTTGGTTCAATTTTTCAATCAAAGATTTTAAATTTGAAACAGACATTTATTACTCCTTTATATTGTTTGGTTTATTGTTTGTTTATTTTTTAAGTAAAGCAGGTATTGCTCTTGAAATGTAATAAATTGATCATTTTCATATTGATATTTTTTAGCAGCAATCCATGCTGAAACCCCGAGTTGTGGTGCATCCTTACCCATGCCTCCAATAGTGCTGCCTGGAACATCATCTCTGTTTAGAAAAATCTTGATTTCAAATTCAAATTCAATACCAACCATGTATTTGATAAGAGAAAATATTGGAAAGAGTAAATCTCCTTTGGGCATCAAACGTGTGAATCGTTTATACTTGACAGGGCCTATATTAACCCTGAATTTTGTCTGACACTCTTTAATATAAGAACCACATACAGCATCTACTCCAAGGGATGCATTGGCTGCCCCTATACTGCTCTGGTCTTCTTTTTCCAAAAGAACATCACACTCTATAAACTGGTCAACATGAACAGGTGATCCTGAAAAATATTCTATTGCTGTTTCAATGCCCTTTGCCGAAGCTACCGGGCGTGAAAGCAAACCACTGTAAAATGTCAAAGATTCCCTGGGAAGCCCCAGGTTTTTCACCATTCCTTTTGTACCAAGGCCTGCAAGGCTCAAGATATAATTGGACAGCCTGTCACTGGCACCTGGCTGATAACTTTCAGGAAATCTGTTTTTTTTCCACGCCAGATAAAAAAGTGAAATCATTCTGTGATGAAATATATTAAGAAAACTGACAAAACTCTTATCTTTACGGTGCAGTCGTTCTATTGCAAGTTCATTATACCAGTTGGGTAAGACACCAGATGGTCCGATCAGTCCCATGAAAGCGACTTCCATTTGAGCTGCTTTGTTTTTGCCTCCCTCTTTTAAATCAGATATTTCACTTGCAGGAAATGAAAACCCTGGCTTTACTGTAAACCTAACTGCTTCTTCCGACGGAGACCTTGCCATGCCAAGCTGTTTTTTATCAAGGCTTAAATTCTCCAGCAGGTTAACAGCTTTAAAAAAAGAAAACTCATAAAATTTTTCAAATAGCTGATTTTTTAAAGCAGTATCTGATTTCCGCTTCTTGGTGACCATGTGTTTAATATCTCTTTTTTTTGAAGAGTTTTTACCACTAACTGGGAAAATGAATTAACAGAAACATATTGTGCCAGAAAACGCTCAAGCACCATTGCAAAAAGATAAAGTCCAACACCCACAAATTTGTCTTCATCCAGAGTGATAATCACCTTGACTCCACGGCAGAAGGACTGCTGTATTCTTTTGGTTACATGTTCTGTTTTAACCGAGATAATACCATTTATCTGCTGCCTTGTTGACGGGGAATTGTCAAAATCATAAAGCATGAGGATTTCTTTTAATGCCTCCTCTCCACCCTCCACAAGAGAAGTATAATTAAGCGAGAGATGTGAAATCAACCGCCATTGTAAAGAGCCTCCTAAAAAAGGTCGTCTTGCGGTCGTTGGTTTAAGTATGGCAGTAATTTTTTCCACGGGAGCTGCTGATTCAATTCTAAAATCACCTGCCTTGTCTCCAACGGGTAGGCGGGAGGGGAGATCTCTGTTAGTACATGTAGTATGAACAGTTAATACATCAACACCTGGAGAATTTGGCTGGAGGTTGAGATCTGAAAATGAGAGAAAAACTTCTGTTCCCTTATCTCTGTTTTTACCTGATACCTCTCTTTGAACATGCCAGAAAACATTTCGATGATCACTCTTTGTCTCTTCAAGATGATGTCGGATTGAATAAAAAGGCCGGTATTCAATCTGGTCACCGTGTTCTTCAGATATTGCGCTGATACGGTCAATACTGAATACCTCCATTGCATCCCGTCGTCTTGTATCTGGAATAACCTGGTATTGGGTTTTGCGCTGTTCCACCCTGATTGGTTCAGCAGTTTTCGAAAAGAGGTTTACAACAGGAGAGGCATTCAGACAGAATGTGTCTTTATTTACTACCAGGTTCCTGTTAGCTGTCCTGTTGAAATATATCCTGATATCAAGCAGGTCATTTGTCTCTATTTTTTTTAGTTTATCAAACCCTGATAAATCAAAAAATAGAAATTTTTCAGGAAAACTAAAGTATTCCATGAGCAGTCTATATCCTGGAAAAGCTCTTTTGGTCATGGGTAAAATAGCTTCTTCTTCTTTAAATCCAACAGGTTCAACTTCAGGTGTCAGCACTATTGTTTGCGATTTGTTTTTTTTATCTTTTGTAACGCACTCAATATGGCACACATTATTAAATAATAATTCATGGAGATGGAATATGTGCTGGTGCTGGCCATGGAGGAAAAATCTTAATTTTTTAAATTCAATTGTATTAAAGGGAATATCGTTTATGCTTTTTAGTTGAATCTGTAGTAAATGCTGGGCATTTTTAACTCTTATTTCAGGATCTTTTAATTGAGCTTTGGTAACTTCAATTGGCCAGATTTCAATGGGTTGTGAAGTGGTAAACTGGCAAGGCGTATCATTAACAGCTTTTGTATAGAGTTTTACCCCCCTTTCAATTGTATAACCTGTTTCAGGAACATTCTGCATCATGGGTTTAAATTGTGCAATTGTCATGGATGGAATAGGGTTATTGTAGTGGGGATAGATAATGCTTAACAAAGATTCAGTCATATCTGGAAAATCATCATTGATTTTTTTATGGATACGACCACTTATAAAAGCAAAAGCTTCAATAAGTCGTTCTGTGTGGGGATCAGAGGATTTTCCCGATTCAAGCATCAATCTGCCTGCAATTTTCGGGTATTTCTCGGCAAACTCCATACCCATCTGCCTGATATAGGTTAATTCCTGTTCATAATAATCCAGCAGTGTGTCATTCATATGCTATTTACCTTAAAATGGAATATTTTCCTCTGTTCCTGTCAAAATCTGTATTAAATGTTACAGGCTCAGCCACATCATCCAATTGAAGAAAACCACTTATTCTAAACTTTAATTTTCCATTGGTTCCACTTGAGGTATCAATGGAAATATTTACTTTTTTCAGTCTTGGTTCAAACAGCATGATGGCCTTTTGAATCTCCACACGTAAAAGTGATTGTGCTGACATAATGTTTGGATTAAGGGTTGTAAAATCAGGCAGTCCATAGATAAACAGGGATTTTAAAGTTTGTGAGTATGATTCTACAGGAGTGAAAATATAACGCCGTGTATTAAGAAGCTTTTCAAGGTCTCTTCCAACACTGTTCTTAATCTTTGAGAAATCTGTATAGCGGGACTGGACAGACTCAACTTTGTTGTCAGGTTCAAGGTCAATGAGCCTGTCCAGTAATGATTCCTGTAGATTTCTTGTTTTTAAAGCCATTATTCTTCTGCATTTGTTTCAATATTAAAATTAAAAGGAAGCACAGAATCTCCAGAGCCATCTTCTTTTTGCGGAGTATATTCATATAGAAATTTTACAAAAGCTATTGTAATATTTTCAGTTAATCTATCTTCTTGAGGAGATCCACCAGTTGCTAAAGATGAAATAAGACAATCGGTCAATGTCAGTTTAAGAAAGTCAAGTGGCGCCTCTCCAGCTTTTCGAACTATAAGCGTAGCTTCAGGAATGTGTCTGCCAAGAGCTACAGCCTTAAGAAGATTGTGGGAAGATTTATCAACATATTTTGTAATGTTTATATCCTGAATATCTACTTTTCCAGCACCACCTCCTCCACCAGAATGCAGTGTGGCAGGCATAGATGCTCCCCAGCTCCATCCAATTACATCTATTTCGTCCTCATGATCAGCAATCTTTGATTCACCATCAATGTCGGTTAATTTTAATATCATATCAACAGCCATTTTAAACCTCCTTGTAATGTTAATAGACTTTTATAAGCCTTTTAAATAAAATCTGTTTGTGTTAAACTTTACTTTGCAATAAATCCTGCCATAGTCTTTTTGTCTGCCAACCTCCTTTCATCTCTAAATTCAAACATAGTATGCCTTTTATCCAAAAATATTTATCAATCAATATTAAAACCCCAAGCCTGTCAACAGTAGTTATTTTGCAGGCGGCGGAAGTTCTGCAACAAGTCTTAGTGATACTGTAAGTTCATCCAGTTGATAGTGGGGCTTTAAAAATGCAACTGCCCTATAGGCACCTGTTTTGCCGGGAATCTCACTGACATCAACCCGGGCCTCTCTTAATGGGTATTTTGCCTTCATATCCTGGCTTGCATTATCATCTCCAAGTGTATAGTTGTTAATCCATCTATTGAGAAAATCCGAAGCATTCTGGCGGGTCATGAAGCTACCGATTTTATCTCGCATCATTGATTTTAGATAGTGTGCAAATCTTGACACTGCAAGGATATATTGCAGCTGTGAAGAGAGTCGTGAATTGGCATTGGCTGAATCTGTATCATAAACCTTTGGTTTATTTGCTGACTGCGTACTGAAAAATGCGGCATAATCAGTGCCCTTGCAGTGTACAAGCGGAATAAATCCGAGATCTGCAAGCTCTTTTTCCCTTCTGTCAGTAATTGCAATTTCCGTGGGGCATTTAAGGGCAACATCTCCTTCATCTGTTTTAAAGGTGTGAACCGGCAGCCCGTCAACAAGGCCTCCGCCTTCGACACCCCTGATGGCAGCACACCACCCGTACTTGGCAAAAGCATCAGTAATACGTGTTCCAAGTGCATAGGCGGCATTGCCCCACAAATATTTTTTATGGTCTGTTCCATCCACATTTTCTTCAAAGCTAAATGATTCAACAGGTACATTTGCCTGTCCATATGGAAGGCGCATCAAAATATGCGGCATTGCCAGGGCAACATAGCGTGAATCTTCTGATTCCCGAAAAGATTTCCATTTTGCATACTCAACACTTTGAAAATTTTTTGCCATATCACGGGGTTCACTAAGTTGAGTAAAGCTGTCCATGTTAAAAAGTTCAGGAGCAGCGGCTGACAGAAATGGAGCATGGGCAGCAGCAGCCACCTGGGAAATTTTTTCAAGAAGAGCCATGTCCTGTGGGAAACCGGTAAATTCATAATCCCCAATTAATGCACCATAGGATGCCCCGCCAAACATTCCAAACTCCTCTTCATAGATTTTTTTAAAAAGTGCGGATTGATCAAATTCTGCTGCTTTTTCCATATCCTTGAGCAGGTCTTTTTTTGATACATTCATCACCCTGATTTTTAACTGCTCTCCGGTTTCAGTCTGATCCACAAGATAGGCGAGCCCTCTCCATGAACCCTCAAGCTTTTGAAAATCCTCATGATGCATGACTTCATTGAGCTGATCTGAAATCAGTCTGTCAATGGCTGAAATTCTTGCATTTATCATGGCTTCAGTATCTTTAGAAATAGTTATGGTACCTTCAAGAATTTGGGACACAAATTCGCCCACAACGTCTTTGGCATACTCTTCCTGGCTTTTATCCCTTGCCATTCTGCCATCTGAAATGATCTGATCAAGAAGGCTCAACTCCTCTTTTTCTTTTGTTTTAGCATCTGGTTCAGCCTGAGTCTGTTGTTCTTTATCTGCCATTTTTATTCTCCTTTATCAGTACCGTCGTTTCTATCAACACCGATTTCAGATTCTATTTTTTTAAGAGATCCTTCATCTGAAATAATATCCTGTAATAGTTCATCAAGCTTATCATTTCCATCAAGTTTATTAATAAGTTCTGAAAGACGTCCCCTTGCATCAACAAGTTTACGCAAGGGATCAACCTGTTTTACAATCTGTTCTGGATGAAAGTCTTCCATGGACTTAAATCGCAGCTCAACTGCAATTTTAGAATCATCATCTGCAAGTTTATTATCAACTCTGTATGCAAGTCTTGGTTCCATTCCCTTAAGTACATTATTGAAGTTATCACGATCAATTTCAATCAATTTTCTCTCTTTGAGCTTGGGAAGAGGTTTGTCTGGTTTGCCTGACAAATCCGCCAGCACACCAACCACAAATGGAATATCTTTCATCTCAATTGCATCTCCAACCTCCACATCATAGGTTATCTGAACCCTTGGAGATCTTACACGATCCAATGTATGTTGCAGACTCTCTTTTGCCATACTGTCCTCCTTATTAAATAAATAATTAAATTATTTTTTTTAGAACTCATGTCTATTTAAAATTTATCATACCTTAAATACCAGAAAATTCAATTGCCTTTGTAATATCTAAGGTGCAAAGCCTTGGAAGTAATTCGTCAGCCCTTTTTATATCCTCATCTGAGGCTCCCTTTGCCTTTAGACATTGATACAGGGTTCCCAATGCTTCAGCTATCCATATGGGTGATTCCCATTTAACAAGCTGAAGTTCATCAAT
>CAZYDL010000167.1:0-7749 GCA_964646305.1 uncultured Desulfobacula sp.
CCCAGAAGATGGAAATCTTCCAGGGAAAGATCATTGGTCTCTTTTTCTGGGAAGGCTATAAATCCTGAAGGCCACTCTTTTTCTGTAATTAAAAAACAATCAAGTATAATCTTTCTGTTTTTATCTGAATTTTCCAGGGTGATCTTAAAAGAGGGGAAGATGGATTTTGGTGTCAGGCGGTTATCTTTATTAAGAAAAAAATTCATGAGTTGAATGTCATGAAAGATAGGTATTGCAGAGTTTTTATTGATTTGTTCCGGCAAATCTTTCAGAGTCTGAAGCTCAAATTGTTTTTTATCATGATTGATAGTAAAAATTGCGCCGGCACTAAAGTTCAGTAATTTCATAACCCCTTTTAAAGCAGTTGACAAGACATCATCAAGGTTTTGGGAGCTATTCATGGTAAGGGCTATTGTATTGAGCAGGAGAACTTCCTGGTGATGTTTATAAAGGTTTCGGAATGCATCCATACGGGCTGTAATATCTTTGGCAATGCCTTCATAACCTGTAATATCTCCATTGTCATTTAAAACAACATGGGCACTCAGGCAGCCATGGAGCCTGGTACCATCCTTTTTTTTGAAACCAACCTCGAAATCCCGGATAAATCCATTGATGTGAAGCTGTTTTTTGCACACATGCCAGTGGATGGGGTCAATAAAAACATGTTCAATGTTTTGCAGTGCATACAGCTCTTCTTTTTTTTTGTAATCAAGCAGATCAACCATGGCCTGGTTGATATTAAGGAATATACCATCAAGAGATATTATGAAAATCATATCAGTGGTGGTTTCAAAAAGGCGGCGATATTGAAATTCAGACTGTTTAAAATTGTTTTGAATACCTTTGGTCAGTGTAATATTTTTATTGTGTAGAGCCATGTTTTAATCAATCCAAAGAGTTTGGGCTATATATTTGAACCATTTGTGACCTGGTCGCAAAGGTTCATTTAAGAACATAGTTATTTAATTGTCTTTATTATAATCTACAGTTTATTTTAGTCTTTAATCAGATAAAATGTCAAAGAAAATCCACCATGACATGTAAACGTTGATTTTTTTTAAAATGTTGGAAACTTTGGGAGCTTGTCTCTGGACTAATGAATTATTATTATGATATAAAAATTTAAACAGTAAATAATTGCAACGGACAGATTGAGCCTTTCATGCAAGTTTGCCACAGCAAAACATGAAAGTTAAAAAAATCGGGTTTGCAACGACTTTTATATATAAAAAAGGTTTAAGAGTTTATGAAGGGATACATTCAGATCTATACAGGAAACGGCAAGGGGAAAACAACGGCTGCTCTCGGAGTTGCCATGAGGACAATAGGCGCAGGAGGAAAAGTTTTTATCGGTCAGTTTTTAAAGTCAGGCGACTATTCTGAAATGAACACATTGAGAAAATTTAAGGATCAGGTAACGGTTGAACATTATGGTTTAGGGCGCTTTGTTAAAGGCTCTCCAACACAGGAAGACATTGATGCCGGAAGAGATGGCTACAACAGGGTTTCACAAATAGTTGAAAAAGGTGAATATGGCCTGGTCATCATTGATGAAGGAAATGTTGCCGTTAAATATAATATATTTTCTGAAAAGGACCTGCTGAATATTTTTGAAAAAAAACCCGATCATGTGGAGCTTATAGTTACAGGCAGAGGCGCCACCCAAGAAGTTATGGAAAAAGCAGATCTGGTTGTGGAGATGAAAGCAATAAAACATTATTTCCAGCAAGGTGTAAAGGCAAGAGTTGGAATTGAAAAATAATTAGTACAGGTAAAACAGTGTGAGGCCTTTATACTTTTCATCCAAATAATATTAAGCAGTAATCTTAAGCAATAATTTTAAAAATTCAGGAAATTTAGTGCAATGGCTTCCTGTTCATCAAGTATTTCCTCAAGAATTTTAATATTGGTCATGGGATTCATGATAACCGTTCTAAGCACAACAACATCATGATCATCATCAAGGCGGGCTTTAAGGCGTGTTCTTGATACAAAACTTTTACCATCTTCCCTTTGAATTCTCTGGATTTGTTTATTGATGACATCAAGACCGGCATCAATGCCTTGTCTTTGCTTCTTATCAACGGTTTTTAATTTTTTTTGTATTTTCTGGGGAACAAATCTGTAAGTTAAAATATTTAATTGAGGTTTTGTAATAAGTTGAAAAAGAGACCTTTTCTGTATCATTTTTGCAAAATGCTGCGCTGTCTCTATTCCATGTTCAATCATTAACGCATATCCCCTTGAACCCATGATTTTAAGGGCTGAGTCAAGGATCAGGGAATTAGCTTCCCTTGAGCCTTCAAGGGTTTTGATTCCAAGATCAACACTTCCGGGTCTGTTTACATATTTTGCATGGTAGGCAATCTGGTCAAGAGCTTTTGGGTCTTTAAAATAAACCATGCCTGAACTCATGGGCATATAAAATTGTTTATGGCAGTCAATTGTGACTGAATCTGCCAGCTCTATACCCTTTAAAAGATGGTGGTATTTTTCAGACAAAAGTACAGGGCCTCCCCAGGCTGCATCCACATGGAAATGAATTCCATATTTTTTGCAGATTCCGGCAAGTTTTGGCAAAGGATCAATAATACCGGTTTCCGTGGCTCCTGCAATACCTATAATGGCCATGATCCTTATTTTTTTATTGATATTAATTTCCCTGATTTTGTCTTTAAGTTTTACAAGATCAATGCTTCGATTGGAATCAAGATCCATGGGAATAATGCTGTCATGCCCTATGCCAAGAATACCTCCAGCTTTTTTTAAGGAGAAATGTCCTCTTTTTGATACAAGCACCACAACCCTTTCAAGGTCATGGGCTTTCATGGCAGCAAAAAGACCATCTTTTTCAATGCTTTCAAAATTTTTTTTTGCAGAGAATAATTTATTCCTTGCTATCCAGAGGGCAGTAAGGTTGGCAGTTGTGCCGCCTGTTGTAAACACTCCAAGAGTGGTCTGGGTATTCTGGACATGGGTTCTATAGAATTTATCATCAAAGTTGAATACCATTCTATGAATTTTAGCAAGAATCTGTTTTTCAAGTATGGATAAAACCTTTGAGGTCTCAAGTTTAATGACATTTTGATTTAAAGCAGCAGTGATGGCTTTTAAATGAACCATGAAAAAAGGGATTGCAGAAGTCATATGCCCGATAAAATAAGGGGATGCAACATTAACAGCTCTTGGTGCAATTTCATCTATGATATCTTTTATTACATCGGCAAGTTTTTTCTGGGGGTTTTTATTTATTGTTGTATCAGTATATTCTTGAGCCAGTTTGATCAGGCTTATCTCTTCTGTTACTCCCACATGTTTATTTAGGAAATCATGGAGCCCAAATAAAATCTGTTCCATATATTTTACAAGGGTTTGCCTGCAGTTTTCATCTTCAGGTCTTAAAAATACCCTGTGAAGAGTACTCCAGTCTGCAACAAGAGAATCAGGTTTTTTTTTTATCCCTGTCATAAAAATCCTTAAGTATGCCTTCTTTCAAGCTTGATTTATAATCCATTAAAAGGGTGTTTATCTTCCATTGGATGCTATATCAAATATTGGGATGAAATAAAAGGCCTTGCAAAGGTGATAAAAGTATGTAAATTTCAAATTTTTAAGGACAAAAATTTATACTTAATTCACAATTAAAATAAGCTGAAAATAAAGAAATTTAAAACTAAGAATTGAAAGGGGTGATCATGGAACTTCTAGAAAAAGATATTTTAACAAAGGTTTCAAAATATAGTCTTATCAGAAATGGCAGAATGATCTATATTGATTTACATCAGAGAATTCAGGGAAACCTGGCAGGAGCCTTCATAGCAGTTCCAAACCTTATTAATATTGTGGCAAAACCAGAACATCAGGGCGCAGGTGAAAAAGAAGAACAGGCCTTAGAAGACTGCTTGAAAAAAATCAAGGGTTTGAATCTTGAAGATATTTTTCCATCTGCAATACCTGCTGCACAGAAAAAAAAAGATAATTAATCACTCTTTTTATATGAAACACTTTGCAAACCAATCAGGTGTTTCACTCTTTTGTTGCGGGCAGATCATAAACAAAATCTGCCCGTGGCAGCTATTCAAATATGTTGTTCATCCAATACTACTTGGCAAAAGGTTTTCCCATTTTCATTCCAATATCCAAAGCCTTTTTATTCATATCCATAAAATTTTCGGGTATGGTTGTTTCAAGAACTTTTAAGATGGATGCAGGTTTTATGAGTTTGGAAATACCTATTAAAGCCCCAAGCATACATATATTAAATACTATTGGCTTGCCTATCTTTTTCATCACAGTATCAAACATGGGAAGAGCAATGTGTTTTGCATCTACTTTTTTTGCAATTGTGACATATTTTGAATCCACGAGAAGCAGACCGCCCGGTCTTATGATGGGAGAAAATTTATTATAGCTTTCCTGGGTAAGACTTACCAGGATATTTGGCTGGACAACCTTTGGAAAATTTATTTCAGAATCTGAAATAATGATATCTGTTCTTGTGGCTCCACCCCTTGCTGCCGCACCATAGCTTTGTGACTGGATAGCATTTTTATTTTCAAAAATCGCTGCAGCTTTGGCAAGGATGATGGCAGCAGTAATAACCCCCTGTCCTCCTGAACCTGAAAAAACTAATCTTGAACGCTCCATTATGCTTTTCCTTTCATTGCTATCTTGATGATTTCATCATAGGCTTCACAATATTCAGGGACATCATTATTTTCAACAAAAATTCCCCTTTGAATCAAATCAGGATTTTTTTCAAGTTTTTTAGACCCGATTTTCGCAGTATTGGTTTTATAGCCTTCCATCATTTGTGGAGCATCGCCCTCATTGTTTTTTCTTCCATAATAGGTTGGGCATTGTGTCAGGATTTCCACAACTGAAAATCCCTTGTGATTTATACCTTTTTTAATGATATCCTTGCATTCATTGACATGAAAAACTGTGGATCTTGCGACAAATGTTGCCCCGGCGCTTTTTGCAAGCTCAACCACATCAAATTCTCTGTCAATGGTGGTGTAGGGCGCTGTCGTTGCTTTTATACCGCTTCCGGACAAAGGTGAGAACTGTCCTCCTGTCATGCCGTAAATCCTGTTATTCATGACAATGGCTGTAATATCAATGTTGCGCCTTGCTGCATGGATAAAATGGTTGCCGCCAATGGCAAGGGCATCGCCGTCACCCATGGGAACAATGGCTTTTAAATTCGGCTTGGAAAGTTTAACACCGGTTGCAAAGGAGAGCGCTCTTCCATGTATGGTATGAAGGGAATGGAAATCAACATAGCCTGAAATCCTTGAAGAACACCCAATACCTGAAGTTATTACAATCTCATTTTTATTAAGACCAAGTTCATGAACAGCCCTGAGCAATGCTCCAAGAACAATTCCATGTCCGCAGCCGGGACACCAGATATGGGGGAAAAATCGCTGCCTGATATAATCTTTAAAATTAAATTTCTTTTTGTCTTTTGTCATTTTTTTATACCCCCTTGCCCTGAATCATTCTTAAAATAGACTTTATATCGCTGGGTGAGATCAACTCCCCTGTAATTTTATTGGCAAGAAAGACATTATTAGGGTTGTCAACTGCATTTCTTACCTGTGTGACCACCTGCCCCATATTCATCTCAACCACAAGAACAGCCTTGGCTCCTGCACATTTTTCCCTTACCATATCCACGGGAAACGGCCAGAGGGTCTGCAGTTCCAGAACACCAATTTTCATTCCACGGGCCCGACGGTTTTTTGCAAGATGAATGGCTGATCTTGCAGAAGAACCATAGGAAATCAATATATACTCAGCATCATCAAGCCAGTATTCTTTGTACATGCAGATCTCATTGACATTATTCTCTATTTTATCCACAAGATGGCGTAAAAGCTCTCCCACAACTCCTGGATCGTTATTGGGAAAACCCCACATGTCGTGGAACAGCCCTGTGACATTGTATCTGTGTTCACCTCCAAAATCCGACATGGGAAGTCTGCCATCTTCCCGTGGAAGATATGGATGATAATCAATTCCACCTTTCACAGAAGTCCTGAGGCGTTCTACAACCGGGATTTCTCCTGGTTCCGGGATTACAAGTTTTTCACGCATATGCCCGATTGCTTCATCCAGCAAAAGTACCACAGGAGTTCGATATGTTTCTGCCATGTTAAAAGCATCCACAGTTATTTTAAATACATCCTGATGATTGGAGGCAGTAAGGGCAATAATTGCATGGTCTCCATGGGTTCCCCATCTGGCCTGATTTACATCGCCCTGGCTTACATGGGTGGGATTGCCCGTTGAAGGCCCTCCACGCTGAACATTGGCAATAACGCAGGGGATCTCTGCCATGCATGCATATCCCAAAGCTTCCTGTTTAAGTGAAAATCCAGGACCTGATGTTGCAGTCATTACCTTTTTCCCCGTCAGGGAAGCTCCGATAATGGCACCCATTGATGCAATTTCGTCTTCCATCTGGATGAACTTGCCACCTTTCTGGGGAAGCCGCGCTGCAAGATGTTCAAGAATTTCAGTGGAAGGAGTTATGGGGTATCCTGCAAAAAATTCTATCCCGGCGTATAGTGCACCTTCAACACAGGCCTCATTTCCCTGGATAAACCGGATATTGTTTTCATTGTTCATTGTCAGCCCCCTGGTCTTCTATGATTTGTATTGCAAGATCAGGGCATCGAAATTCGCACAGCCTGCATGCAATGCAATCTTCCGGACGAACAGCTTCTACTTTATCATTTTTATCAAGTTCCAATACTTTTTTGGGACAAAAATGAACGCAGATGCCGCACCCCTTACACCACTCTTTGTCAATTAAATGCTGGATAGTTTTGTCTTTTACCATGATTTCCCCGTCAATAGATAATAAATGCCTGCCATTTTGTCTTCCAAATAAGCGATTTATAATTTTATGTCAAGAATAACTGTAAATATTTTAATGCCATTGAATATTGCATATTAATTTTTGAATTTTTATATTGTTTGAAAATTTTAAGAACCTTAGGTTGAGCCATAATTATTTATTCCTAAAATAATGTTTTTGGCTTTCGCATTATTATTCAAGTTTTTAATATATTTCGGTTAACCTGATGATGCATAATTTATTGATAATAAAATAAAAAATATTTTCCTAAATTATCCTGGTGGTCATGCGAAATAAATTCACACCCTATTTCTACTGGAGGTATGATTGTTTTTATCCGAACCTGCCTTGACACTTTAGAGTTTTTTGGATCATCCAGAATGAAATCAATCTCTATTTTTTCCTCTTCCTTTAAGGAAATATTTTTTAGCAGTTTGATTTTTACCCCATGCTTGGAAAGATCCTCTATTGTCATAGGATATTTTTCTGAGTTGTAATGAATGTTGCCAATCAAGCGAACCTTTTTCCTGATAGCTCGTCTTCTTTCCAAGATTAAAGAAAAACTATGTTGGCAAGTACATTTATATTTCAATTTCACTTGTGTTTCATGCTTGATAAATCTGGATACGTCTTTGGATTTAGATGCGCCACATTCAGGGCAGATAAATGTGATCATAAAATTTGAACTTACATAAACTTTTTTATCCATTTACAGACAGTCCTTTAACCTTGAGTTGCATCCTTATCATCTTGGGGGTTAAAACCAAAATTGCGGATACCAAATTAAAAATAAGAACATTTATACAATAAACACAGAATAGTTGCAAAAAAAAATCTGGATCTTGATTCAGATGAACATGGGATAATTGCGCAAACCA
>CAZYDL010000168.1:0-7680 GCA_964646305.1 uncultured Desulfobacula sp.
TAATTGTTTGGGGAGTTTTAATTCTGGATTTTAGATAAATAACTTTATTATAAAAAAAGGAAATTTGATTTTTCAATGAATTATTAAGGTTTTCAATTAATTTATAAATTTCATTTTTCAATGCATTTTTATCCTGAAAGGCAAGTTCAGCTGCTGCAGAAGGCGTAGGAGCTCTAAGATCAGCCACAAAATCAGCTATTGTAAAATCAGTCTCATGTCCAATGCCTGTGATAAGAGGAATTTTAGAGTTAAAAACTGCATTGGCAACGATTTCACTGTTAAATGGAGCAAGATCTTCAAGAGAGCCGCCACCCCTGGCAAGAATTATCAAATCTGATCTTTGATAATTATTTACAAGTTCAATGGCTTTTGTAATTTCATTTTCAGAACTCTGACCTTGAACTTTAACAGAAACTATTTCAAGGTTGCAATTTAAAAAGCGGCGCTGGGCAATATTTATAATATCCTGGACTGCAGCTCCGGTACCAGAAGTTATTACACTTACTTTAGAAGGCAAAAACGGAATAGGTTTTTTATATTTTTCCTCAAAAAAACCATTTTCTGCCAGTCGTTTTTTTAATTGCTCAAAGGCTAATTGAGCAGAGCCTGCACCTTCAGGTTCAATATGTTCAAAAATAAGCTGATATGTGCCTCGAGGTGCATAAAGTCCAAGCCTTGCCAATCCAAAAATTTTAATTCCATTTTCAAGATCAAACTTAAGCCTTGAATTTTGATTTTTAAACATCACACAGCTAATGACGGAATTATTATCTTTTAAGCTAAAATAGGAGTGCCCTGAACCAGGCACAGAAAGATTGGAAATCTCACCTGTCACCCAGATAAAGGGAAAATGTTCTTCCAGCAAAGATTTAATCTTTTTTGTAAGTTTAGACACTGTATATATCTGTCTATATTCCTGAGCCATTGTTTTTAAAATATATCCTCTAAATTTTGTAAAAGTAAATCTATATAAAACATAGCTTAAATATTAACAATAAATATATTACATCATGTTTTATAAATACGAGAATTATTGACTAATGATTTTGCTGGAAAGCACAGACAATAAGTATATTTGATAACACATATTATTATCAATATAGCCAAGTAAATATTATATTGAAGTGTAAAGCTTGTGTCTGGATGTTTACCTAACGTCTGATAATATATATTATGTAAACTTTTAATAAATGCGTCTAAACACGCGTAAAAAACGAGCTTAATCAAAATGTAATCTTGAATTTCCCCTCTTTCGTGTTATATTACAATAATATTAACGTAGAAATAAAAAACTTGTAGATGAAAATTTACAAAAACTAAATTATAATTTTATGGAGGAATCAAATGGAACTCTCTTCTTTGTCACAAGGCAGAGCACTTGTTAAAACAAATTCTTTTATCAGAAGTGTTTATAATTGGATGGCCATAGCGCTCGCCTTAACTGGTTTTACAGCTTACTATGTATCCCATAATGAAACCATGATTCAGCTGGTTTACGGTACACCGGGCTTGATAATGATCCTTATTTTTGCAGAACTTGGATTTGTCTTTTTTCTGAGTGCAAGAATTCAAAAAATAAAAGCCTCTACTGCAACCGCTCTTTTTACAATATATTCTATCTTAAATGGAGTAACTCTCTCTTATATCTTTCTTAGATATACTTCTACCTCAATTGTTTCAACTTTTATGATTTGTGCATTAACTTTTCTTGCATGCAGTGTTTACGGAATGATTACTAAAAAAGACCTTACTTCTATCGGTGGGTTTATGATCATGGGTCTTATAGGGATTATAATTGCATCCATTGTAAATATTTTTATACAAAGTTCTGCCATGCAGATGATTATCTCATATATCGGTGTTGTTGTTTTTATCGGGCTTACTGCCTATGACACACAGAAATTGAAAAATATGTCTGTAACCATCCCTGATAATGCATCCGGGGCCATGATTCGTAAAGGAGCCCTAATGGGTGCTCTTACCCTCTATCTTGATTTTATTAACCTTTTTATCATGATGCTTTATATATTTGGAGGCAGCAAGGATTAAGTGTTTGAATTAAAAATTTACCCAATTTGATTCATTGTTCCCTGATTTTTGCACCTTATAAATTGGTAATTTTACAAACAGACACAGGATTAAATAGATAAAAAAAAGCCACAAAGTTTTTAATATACTTTGTGGCTTTTTGATTCTTTTCTGATTTGTAATAAAAGCAATAGTAATTAAGTCATGTTTGCCTTAATACTCTGGCAAATATCAATACAATAATTTTCCACAATAGATTGTTCTGGTCCTTCCACCATGACCCTAAGCAATGGTTGAGTCCCGGAATAACGGATCAACACCCTGCCCTTGCCGCCAAGTTTTCTTTCAATATCTTTTATTGTATGTGCAATCTTACTGATTTTCATAAAATCAGGGCGGGATTCATTGACTTTAACATTCATGAGCACCTGGGGAAATACGTTCATGATTGATGATAGTTCAGAAATTGATTTATGTGTTTCCTGCATAACTTCAAGCAGTCTCAAGGCAGAAAGCATTCCATCTCCGGTTGTATGGTAATCAAGGAAAATCATATGACCTGAATCTTCACCGCCAATCACAGCACCTGATTTTTTCATCTCCTCAAGTACTTTGCGGTCTCCAACGTCAGTTTTGATATGGTTAATGGCCATTGTATCAAATGCTTTTGTTAATCCAATATTACTCATAATTGTACTTACAACTATATTTTGTTGTAGTTTTTTGTTCTCTTTTGCATATTTTGCACAAATAGCAAGAATACAATCACCAGTAATTTGATTGCCGAGTTCATCTACAACAATCAGCCTGTCAGCATCACCATCAAAAGCCAGTCCTATATCAGCTTTATTTTTTACAACAAGACTCTGAACATCTTGTGTTTGTTGTGATCCGCAATTGCGGTTAATGTTTTTACCATCTGGTGAGCTGTGGATAAATTGAACATTAAATAGTGTATCATTAAAAACCATATGTGCAATTTTAGAAGCAGCTCCATTTGAACAGTCAATAATCAATTTTAAGCGTTTAGCATTTTTTTTAAGGGAGAGAGTATTTAATAAAAATTTTGAGTATTGTGCCAAACCATCGGAAATTTCCATTATAATACCAATATCATTTTTTGGCACATATTGTGTGTTTAAAATAAAATCTTCAATTTGGTTTTCTTCTTTATTTGAAAGTTTTTCGCCGCCATTTTTAAAAATCTTGATTCCATTATCCTGAAATGGATTGTGGGAAGCTGATATAACAACACCAGCACCGATATTCTGATCTGCAGTGCAAAGATATGCAACTCCCGGAGTTGGTATTACACCGGCAAGTTTTACATTAATGCCTGTTGACGCAGCACCTGCGGCCAGCGCAGCTTCAAGCATATCGCCTGAAATACGGGTGTCTTTGCCAATAATAATTGAAGTAAATCCATTTTTTTGGGAAAATTCTCCAATTGCCTGCCCACACTTCAAGGCAAGTTCACAGGTTATGGGATAAAGATTAGCCTCACCTCTTATTCCATCGGTTCCAAAAAGTTTCCCCATGATTTTTTCCTGTTAAATTAGTAATTTGTTAACCATTGATAGTTCAATTTCAAGAAGCCATTTACTGCCCTTTTCAGATTCATCAGGTTCAAGGCTTTGAATGATTTTAATATAATTTTTTTGATTAATACCAATTTTCTTTTCTACAATTTTAACAAATTGTTTACCAAGTTTATTTATATTATTGTTTTGACATTCTGTTTTAAAAATTTTTTTGGCATATTGAAATTGTTGTATTGCTTTTTCATGGAATAAAATTGATCGGGATTTACCGTCCTGGGCTTTTGCCATGAGAATCTTTTTTGAGTTTTCTAATTTTTCGCAGAAAATTTTTAATCTTTGAATTCTTTCGTTGATACAATTATCCAAAGTTTCCTGCATTCCTTTTAACAATGCTTTTGAAAAATCATCATAAATAAAAATAGAACGTATATATTTATACCAGGATTTTAATGAAATAAGTCCAGCGATATAATAAATATTGTTATTAAAGATATGAGCTATATTGTTATAAATATTGTATTGCCTTGGAATGGATATGTCTTTAAATGACCCTCCCAATAAAAGACGATCGTTTTTAATTTCGTTCTTTCTGATAATTGATCCTGCTGCTGAGAGACAGCCATAAGCAATCCTCAATGGCCCAACAAGACCTCCCTGCCCGCCCAGAAAAATCGGTTTTGATCTGAGCATCACACCTTGATGAATATCACCCATCATGGAAGGAGTTGCCTTATCCTGGTTTGGTGTATAATTAAAATGAATAAAAGATGAACCAATTTCAGAATGGTCTTTGCGACTTGTTCCTCCAGCCATAAAACAATCACAAAAATTAATAAGACTGCCAAGGGTCACAAAGGGGAATAAAATAGTTTGCTTAAGACCTACAGTATGTGCTGCGTTAGCTTTTTCTTCCAGAATTGTACCATCTCTTACATGGGCACCTGAACCAAAGATATTATTACCTGCAAAAACAGCGTTTTTAAAAAAGCCTCCATTTAATTTACAATTTTCGCCAACAAGAGTATTTTCAAGTGTAGCAGGAGATTCATACCCTATTTGTGAATCTCTCATTATTAAAGACTTTTTTCCAAGAATTTTGCAACCCGTAAAAATGGTAACATTGTCCCCTGAAATTCTTTCAGGATTTACATCCTTAGAAATATAAACAGATTCAGGATTAGGGATTTTCACCCCTTTATTTATAAGGGTTTTAACTATATTTGTTTTCATAGAATATAAATAATTGCCCATGGGTTGCATTGTCAAGGTAAATATCCTGCCAAATTAAAGAAAAAAACCTTGGGATACTATCTGGAGTAAAATTATAAAAATTTATAAATCACACTACCCCAGGTAAGCCCTGCTCCAAGTCCTGCAAACAAAACTATATCACCAGGTTTGCCAATCCTGCCCTGCTCCATTGCTTCATGAAGAGCAATGGGAATACTTGCAGCAGTTGTATTGCCGTATTTTTGAATATTGTGAAATATTTTATTGTCATCTACTTTTAAAAATTGTCCAAGGGCTTGATTAATACGCATATTTGCCTGATGTGGGATTATCAGATCAATTTGATCAAGGTCCAATTGTGCTTTTTCCAGAGATTCATTGATTACCTTTGGAAGCATTCTAACTGCTTTTTTAAATATGGCTGGGCCATCCATGACAGGAAAATACCTGGGATCTCCTAAAGAGACACCTTCTGGAAATCGTATGGGAAGTCTGGAGGCTGGAAGTTCAGTAGTTAATGCATCGGCCAGATTGCCATCGGCATGCAGGGATGATGCGAGCACCCCGGCATTCTCACTGGTTTCAACTCCTTCAATACATAAAGCTCCTGCTCCATCTCCAAATATAACAGTAATATCTCTTCCTCTTGTTGATTTATCAAGCCCGGAAGAGTGAACTTCACCTCCTACAAATAGAATTTTATTGGCAAGCCCGGTTTTAATATATGCGTCTGCAGTGGCAAGTCCATATAAAAATCCTGTACACTGCTGTCTTATATCTAAGGCAGGTGTAGAATTAAGTCCGAGTTTTGCCTGGAGAAGGCATCCTGATCCAGGAAAGAAAATATCAGGGCTTAATGTTGCAAATATGATAAAATCAAGGTCTTCCGGCTCCCAGCCGGCTTTTTTCAATGCTTTTTTGGATGCTTCAAATCCAAGGTCTGCTGAACCGGTTGCACCTTCCTGCTCAATCCAGTATCTTTGCTCAATCCCGGTTCTTTGTCGTATCCATGCATCGGAAGTATCCAATATCTTTTCAAGATCATGATTGGTAATAAGATTTGGTGGTACAAACATTCCAGTGCTTTTTATTATACTTTTTTTCATTTAACCTTTCCTTCTATGGAATTATCACTATAAAATTATCATATTGATAAATACTTTTACCTGCTATATCATGCACGACTTATAATATGGTTTTAGACAATTGGCAAGAACCTAAACAAATTTGCTTTAACCTTAAGGCCTTATATAAATTAAATGATTACACAGACTTTTATACTAATACTTGGACTTGTCCTGCTTGGTGTTGGATCATCTCTACTTGTGGAGGGAGCTGCATCCACTGCTGTGATGTTTGCCGTAAGACCTGTCATTGTCGGATTGACAATTGTCTCTTTTGCCACTTCAGCTCCTGAATTACTTGTAAGCCTTGTAGCAGCTGTAAAAGGATCAGGTGGAATATCCATTGGCAATATTCTTGGATCTAATGTTATAAATATTGCTCTTGTCCTTGGAATCAGCGCCATCATAAAGCCTGTAACCATAAAAGACCAGATTATTAAAATTGAGATTCCATATATGATTTTGATTTCGTGTATATTCTGGTTGCTTTGTATGGACTCAAATATTGGACAGGCAGATGGAGTTATCTTAATTATTTTATTAATTGTATTTTTAATTTATGGTGTGATTACTGCCAAAGAAAAAAATGGTGATACCAACCATGTAAAACTTTCATCCCTGAGGATTTTTAAAAATATATTATTTATAATCCTTGGTATTATAATGCTTGCCTATGGAGCGAATTTTGTTGTCCAGGAAGCCATAATAATTGCACAGAAAATTGGCCTGTCCCAGACCTTTATAGGTATTTCTGTTGTTGCCTTTGGAACATCTCTGCCTGAACTTGCAACATCTGCGGTTGCAGCAGCAAGAGGTGAAAGCGATATCTCTGTTGGGAATGTCGTTGGCTCCAACCTTTTTAATATCTGTCTTGTCATGGGAGTAGTGGGTATTTTTAATCCAATGTCCATAGACAATAATCTTCATGGTTTTCAATTTCCCTTTATGATTTTTATCTGCTTTCTTCTAGGGTTTGTGGCATTTGTTAATCGCGGCATAGGAAAAAGAAACGGCTCTTTGTTTATAATTTTATTTTTTGTATATATATTTATTTCCTATTTAAACTAACTGCCACGGGCAGACCTGATATTGCATCCAGGTCTGCCCACAACAAAGTATGAAAGCGGATAATAATTTTACAATCACTTTCATATAAATTTTAACAATTTCGTAAATATTTAATTTTTTCCTTGCAAGATTGAATTGATCTATTATATGGAACTAATAACATACTAAATTTTCTTTTAAAATTATGAGGCATCAAAGAGAATGACAGATCTAAACAGAGTTTTAATAGTTGATGACAATAAAGATATTTTGTCGACATTTTATGAATTCTTCAATTCAATGCATTATGAAGTTAAAACAGCAGTTGACGGACTTGCTGCTTTAAAAATATTAAAAGATAAATCCAATTGTTTTGATTGCCTTATTACTGACCTTGTCATGCCCAATATCAGTGGTGTAGGACTTATCTCCATTGTAAAAAAAGAATTTCCAGACATGAAAATTATCGCCATGACAGGGTATGGTGATCAGCCGGGAGCACTTGCTTCAGAAGCAGAAGCTGATATTGTACTTTTTAAGCCCATTGATCTTTTTAAAATTGAAAATACAGTTGCAAAATTGCTCAACCAAGATATCAAATAAAAGGATTAGCAATAAAATTAATGATTAAATACAAAACTCAAGATAAAATCATGACTACACCTTTAATTGGTGTCAGTAAATCAATATTAAAAATAAAAGAATTGATC
>CAZYDL010000169.1:0-4020 GCA_964646305.1 uncultured Desulfobacula sp.
GCTCACATTTTTGCAGCGATTGCAACAGACTCAGGCTTACATCAAGGGGTACACTTAGGCCCTGCCTTTTAAATAACTATGAAAAAGATATTTTAAATCCTCTTCGCAATAATGCATCTGATGATCAATTAAAACAGATTATCCTTTCTGCACTTACAAAAAAACCATCTTTTCATAATTTAAATGATCACACTGCATCTAGCATACCCATCAGCCATATGACCTCCATAGGCGGATAATTTTTTAAAATAATAATTTATTTTTGAACATTTTTGTTTTCCTGGTGTCAATGGTTAATAGAGCAGCATTTATTTTGCAAATGCTTTTGTATTAATTAATATTAAATGGAGGATAAAAAAATGCAAAAACTTATATCGATTTTCACGGCAATTCTCATATTGACAGTTATTTCCACAACATCTGCCCATGCAGACAGAAAAACCATGGAAAGAATCATGTTCGGTACAGGGGCCGCTATTCTGGGAGCTGCCATTATTCATGGAATACATAATACTCCAGAACCACGATATATATCAAATCGCCCATGGAATGATAATCAGCATTATGATAGATACAGATATAAACATAAGAAAAAGCATCACAAAAGATACAGCAAAAACAGACATAGAGGCCATTGGGAAACTCAAAAGACATGGATAGAGCCTGTTTATGAAACAAGGTGGAATCCAGGTCATTATAACCGCAGAGGAAAATGGATTAATGGCAGATATGAAAAATTTATTGTTACCAGGGGATGCTGGCAGGAAGATAAAGTATGGGTTTGGCATTAACTAAGGTTGAGATGTGATCAGTGAAATTTGAAATAATCTCACTGATCACACCTCTTATAAATTTATTGTGGATAAAACCAGAACAGCTGAAAATAATATTAATGAGCAGGATCTTGTAACACGGTTACAAAAGGGGCAGGAGTGGGCTTTTAATGTTCTTGTGGACAGCTACCAGGACAGACTATTGAGAATTGCCTATGGAATTACCCTTGACCACGAGGACAGCATAGAGGTTGTACAGGATGTATTTGTCATTGTATTTAAAAAAATTCATACTTTCAGGCAGGATGCAAGTCTTGCCACATGGCTTAGAAAAATCACTGTTAATCAATGCCTTAACTGGAAAAGAAAATGGAAACGAAGATTTAAATGGAGTCATGACTCCCTGGAATCCAACAATGGTAAAAGTCTGCTTAATGATAAAAATTTGTATGGAAACAGTATGAAAAGCCATGATCCTGAAATACTTTACCAGGAGAAGCAATTGGAAAACAATCTTAAAAAAGCTGTAAAAAAACTCCCGGAAAAATTAAGGGTGGTGTTTGTTTTAAACAGTTTTGAAGGACTTTCCTATGAACAGATTGCAAAAACACTTGATATTAAAAAGGGTACTGTGAGTTCAAGGCTTTACTGGGCAAGAAAAAATCTTATGGAATCTCTTGGGATGTAAAAAACAATGATTAAAAGGTTTAAAATATCATGAAAACAAAATGCAGCAAATACACACCCAAAGACATCAGTAGATTTGTTGACAATGAACTTTTTGAGGATCAATGCAAAACTCTGGCACAGCATATTGAACAATGCCCGCACTGCAGTCAGCTTTCAATGCACTACAGGACATTATCCATTGCATTTAATGACCATGTCCGTGAAAAACAGGATTTAAAAATTAACAAGGCTGTATTAGAACAAAAATTTAACAGTGTAATACAAAATAATGAAAAAAAACCATGGGGGAATATTTTTGGGTTTTCCAAAAAATTTATAGTTGTAAAACTTGCCGGCATTGCAATGATATCATTGATAAGCCTGTTTACATTCCAAAAAGTCCTGTTTACACCAATGGGACCCAGTGCAATTATAAAATATGTTGACACAGATTATTCTTCAGTTATGATTATTGAGACTCAGAAAAAGCAGCACACCATAATCTGGTTTAATGAGACATGATATAAAAAAAAGGAAAGCCATGGACAAATTCATAAAAATATTTCTATCGGGTTTTTTAATCTTTGTTTTGTGCATTGTTACCGGGCCTGCCTTTGGAAAAAGCCAGGTGATGACAAATGTAAAGGTAATACATGCCTCAACAGGACAGAGCTATCTTGATCCAGATTTGCAGGGCATTATTTCAGAACTTAAAACTGTATTTAAATATACTTCCTACAAACTTTTAAAAGAGAAAAGATTAAACCAGAGCTTTAATCAAAAAGATCGTGTCAATCTGCCAGGAAAAAGAACCCTTGTGATCATACCCTTGGATACCAGTGGCAATAGAATAAGATATCAGATCAATATTTTAAAAAATAAAAAGAGTGTCTTTCAAACCAGAATCCTGTTGAGAAATAACAGCAGTATCACCATTGGCGGGCCTAAATTCAAGAATGGATACCTTTTATTTAATATTTCAGGATCTGTACAATAATTATTTCAGAACATCCTCTCAACGGCTGTAACAACTCCATGGCAGCGACATGCCGTACACAATAAAAGAGATCCTTTGTTTTGCTCTACTTTATTTAAAAAAGAAAAAAGCTGCCCAGGGCTGACTCCCCCGACACCCGGTGCAAGCTGCCTGGAGCGCAGTACAATAGAAGAATAATCTTTATATTGTAATGTTTCAAGCAGGTGATACATATCCTGTTTTCTGGGACGTTTTGTAACCGTGCACAACTCTTTTGGCTCTCTGCAATTATCAGGGCAGATAAAATCAGCATTGCTCACATATATATCTTTGTTGGAACCATGCACCGGGTTTGGCAGGAGAGAATCAAGTCCAGGCAAAAACTGTGCACGAACCAGACGATCCTGCCCCATTTTTATCCGGCACCATTCCCATGCCAAATGGACAGGCAGTGACGGTATAATCCATGAAACCTTTATCCCTGGTTTAAGGTTCTTATCCAAAAAATTGATACCATCGGCCTGTTCAATGGTGATATTTGATTTTTTCAGCCTGGTCATATTTTCCATAACCGGGTCTATCAACACCAAGTGCCAGTCACTGTGTTGTTTTGACAACCGTTTTGCAGCAATTGATCCAAACCTGCCAGCGCCAATAATCCATATGGTTTTCATAAAAGCAACTATGCTATTTCAAAGCTGTGCTTGTCAATAAACTTTTGTTTAAAAGCCTTCTCAATCCATTATACCCATGGGCCTGATATATCTCTTGATAAAATCCCATAAAATAACTTAATTTTACTTTAAAATAAGTGCATGATGATTATTTTGAAAAACCAGGCAGGCATTTTTTTAAAAAAATATTTAAAAATCTAAACAGATAAGGATCTGACAATGAAATATATAGGAGCACATGTAAGTGCGAAAGGAGGGGTGGAAAACACTCCTGTGAATGCACATAATATTGGTGCAACAGCTTTTGCTTTGTTTACAAAAAATCAGAGACAGTGGAAGGCAAAGCCACTGACTGATATGAATATCAGTGCATTTAAAGCAAATTGTAAAAAATATGACTATGGGCCTTCCCAAATACTCGCCCATGACAGCTACCTGATTAACCTTGGACATCCAGAGCATGATGGCCTTGAAAAATCAAGAAAGGCTTTTATTGATGAAATTGAACGGTGTGGTCAGCTTGGGATTAAACTGCTTAATTTCCATCCAGGCAGTTTTCTAAAAAAAATATCTGAGCAAAAGTGCTTAAGAACCATTGCAGAATCCATTAATATAGCCCTTGATAACACAAAAGATGTTATTGCTGTTATTGAAAATACTGCAGGTCAGGGTACTAACTTAGGGTTTTCCTTTGAACAGATTGCAGACATCATTGAAAATGTTGAAGATAAAACAAGGATTGGTGTCTGTATTGATACCTGCCATGCTTTTTCTGCAGGATATGATTTAAAAAGCAGACAGGGATTTAAACAAACCTGGATTGAATTTGATGATATAATTGGTTTTAAATTTCTCAGGGGGATGCATCTGAATGATTCTAAAAAAGCTTTTTCTTCCAGGGTGGACAGGCATGAAAGTATAGGAAAAG
>CAZYDL010000169.1:4030-7667 GCA_964646305.1 uncultured Desulfobacula sp.
GGATTGGATGTTTTTAAATGGATCATGAAAGATCATAGCTTTGATAATATTCCACTTATTCTTGAAACTCCGGCAAGTGATATCTGGATAAAGGAGATCTCTCTTTTAAAAGAACTTTTATAGCTGATTTTGTGCATCGAGCAGTCGGGCTGCTTCTTTATTGGAACCCAATAAAATCGACAGCCATTTTGTGGATTCATTTTCCTGCAAAGCAATTTTAACAGCCATGGTTAAAGGAACTGAAAGCAGCATGCCAACGGGTCCAAGCACCCACCCCCAGAAAGCAAGGGATAAAAACACCACCAGAACAGAAAGCCCGATCCCCTGCCCCATTACTTTTGGCTCGATTACACTTCCCACCAGTATATTAACCAATAAAAATCCAAGTCCAGCCATACCTGCCGACAATGGCCCCAATTGAATTAAAGCAAGAAGGACAGCTGGAACCGCAGCAATGATAGAGCCGATATTGGGAATATAATTGAGTAAAAATGCAAACACTCCCCACATGACAGGAAAATCCACACCCTGAACAGCAAGCCAGATATAAATAATGACTCCTGTGGCAAGGCTGGTAAAGGTTTTTATGCCAAGATACCTGTTGACACCTTTGGTAATCTCAGCATATTTTTCAAGGTTACTCTCTTTATCATTAAAAATTGCACGTAATTTATTTGGAAATCCTGCAGCTTCTAAAAGAATAAAAATAAAGGTTAAAAAAATAAAAAAGGTGTTGGTAAGCATCCCGCCCAGTCCATTTAAAGTATTTGCCACAAGCTTAAGCATATGGCTTGGATTAAATATCTGAGCAATTTTATCAACTTCCAGCACAACTCCAAATCTTGATAAAAATTCTAAACTTTCAATGGTAACAACTTTTAACCGTTCCTGATAAAAAGGGATATTTTGGGAAAAATCAGCTATGGATGAGGATACAAGGGTTACTAAAAGTATTTGTATACACACAACGCCAAGCATAAGAATAAATATGGCAATAATTCCCGGGATGCCTTTTTTCTGCATCCAGAATAGAGGAGGAGCACATATAATAGCTAGGAAAGCCGCTAGTAAAAATGGAACCACAATCACTATGGATGCCTTAATACCTGCAACAATGATAATAAATGCTGCAAATTGAACTAAAGCATAGTTTTGATGATGCATTGTTTTCATGGGAATCCCTTTTCCTATCTTTGAATTTTACTATTTTTATGCAAACTGAATATTAAAGTCAAGGATAGGTTCATGACGGCAATTCTCCCTCAATCTTAAGACCTGTGAAAGAGTATTGCCGCATTACTTCATAAGCAAGTATGGCCACAGTATTGCCAAGATTTAAGGATCTGGTTTTAGCAGATATTGGTATCCTTACGCTAAGCTCCCTGTTTGCCATCAGCATATCTTCCGGCAGGCCCACTGACTCCTTGCCAAAAATCAGATAGACTTCAGGTTCATAACAGAACCTATCGCATCTATTGCTGCCTTTTCTTGAAATATATACTTTCTGTCCACTAGGATTTTTTTTTAAAAAATCTGCATAATTTTTATAATATTTTACATTAAGCTCTTTCCAGTAATCAAGCCCGGCACGCTTTAAATATTTATCCTCCACGGAAAATCCAAGAGGTTCAATCAAATGCAGATCTGCACCCATGGTATTACATGTCCTGCCAATATTTCCAGTATTCTGAGGTATTTCCGGCTCCAATAACACAATATTCAACTTAATCATTATTACAAACCTTTCTCCAGACAAATTTAATCAGAACTAATCTAATACCATTTAATCGGCAAGGTTAAAAGGAAGATATCTACATATTTGCTTTAAAAAATTTTTCCCATATACATTTCCTTATACAAAAACTCAATGTTTGAACTGATTTGTTGCCATGCCCATCCAGCTAAAAAAAGGCAAACATTCTGAAAGGAACTTATCATGAGAAAAATTTCACCAGCTATCTAAAAACAAGCCCATTGCAAAATTTCATTTTTATATTCAAATAAACGCTTTTTGGAATGTGCATGGAATTATTACTATGATTTATATATTGACTTTATTTCCAATGCAAACTAAATACAGACATGGGAAATATTAGACACAGGTACTTGCAAATCTAAAAAAATAATAACTATACAAATTGCGCTATGATGAAAATCCCGAAATCACTTTTAGATAGAATGAAGCATAATGAAATTGTTGCCAGAAAATTTCATGAAATTGAAATCAGTATTTTAACAATTTTAAATTTCCAGGATTTTATTGAGAAATTGTTATTTGAAATCAGTTCAAAATTTTCAGTCTCATATACCTGGCTATCCATTATTGAAGAGAGCAGTATCTCAAAATACTTTCATAATATCCAGGACTCTAAGCTTTTAAGTATATCAACAGCATTTTTATCAAAAAATGAATTTAAAGATATAACCAGAAATCGGCTCAAACCATTGTTGTCCAATGAAAAACTCAATGGATTCAGTGCATTAATACCAAAGGCATCCGATTATGATATAGGTTCCATTGCCATTGCACCCATAACCATGGACGGCCAGATAGTGGGCAGTTTTAATCAGGCTGATCAGGATATCCACAGGTTTGAACCCGGGATTGATACTTCCCTGTTGGAACAATTGGCAATTAAAGTATCTTTATGCCTTTCCAATGTAACAGCCCATGAAAAATTAAAATTCCTTGCATTCCATGATCCATTAACAAATCTGTTAAATCGTGGCGTAATGGAGAGAGTCCTTGAAAGAGAGTTTCAGAGATCCAAACGGTATCATATTGACCTTACCATTCTTTTTTTTGA
Organism: uncultured Desulfobacula sp.; assembly: GCA_964646305.1. Lineage (GTDB taxonomy): Bacteria > Desulfobacterota > Desulfobacteria > Desulfobacterales > Desulfobacteraceae > Desulfobacula. The sequence continues at coordinate 6,838 of CAZYDL010000169.1, forward strand.
CCTGGATGATTTTAAATCCATTAATGACACCCATGGTCATGATAGGGGTGATCTTGCCCTGTGCCATGTTGCCGATTGCTTGGAAAGCCTGAAACGTGATTCTGATATTGTGGCAAGATTTGCAGGCGATGAATTTGTAGCTATTTTACCATCTACAAATAAAAGCCAGGCAAAAACCTATGTTGACAGAGTCAAGAAAAAACTTGCCGATGAACCTATATCTCCAGAAGATACAAACATTCATGTAAAATTAAGTTATGGTCTTGCTTCTGTTTTTGAAAAGGGAATGGAGACTTCAGCAATACTTTTAAAAGCGGCAGATAAAAGGCTATACCAGGCAAAACAAAATAAAAATTAAAAACCCTGGCAAATTTTCATTACCAGGGCTTTTAAGTGTTGTAAAAAAAAATAGATGTCTAATCAAATATCAATTCAATCATTGCCATGGGGGCAACATCACCTTTTCTTGGGCCAAGCTTGATGATTCTTGTATAACCACCCTGCCTTGAATTAAACTTTTGAGCAACTTCCTTAAACAGATTATGAACAACATCTTTTTCCCGAATCACAGCTAGTGCCTGACGTCTGGCATGCAGATCACCTCTTTTAGCAAGGGTAACCATCTTATCTGCAATTTTTCTCAAACCTTTTGCTTTTGCTTCGGTTGTTTGAATTTTATCATGTTTAAACAGGGAAGTTACCATGTTTCGAAACATAGCCTTTCTATGGCTGGATGTCCTGTTTAATTTTAATACTGATTTTCTATGTTTCATGGTTTTTTATTCTCCTTCTTCACTGCTCTCTTCTTCTGGAGGGTCAATCCCGTCTAG
>CAZYDL010000170.1:0-7665 GCA_964646305.1 uncultured Desulfobacula sp.
CTCTCTATTTTTTTTAAAAACTTCAGGGAAGTTTGTACACAGATTATTGTAGCTATCTTCAGTTAATTGACTCCATGATTTCGTTGCCATCCAGTTGTTTCCAGGGGTACCAAAACCTATTTTGTCTTTTCTGTTTAATATTTTTTGAGTTGTATATTGGCCCAGGGATTGTTTTTGGATATACTTTGTTTCTCCATTTTTGATTTTTAAAGAAGAGGCAACTCCAAGCAAATATTCAATAAGTCTGTGATCAAGGTATGGAACTCTTGCTTCAAGGGAAAATGCCATTGAATTTCGATCTTCCATGCGCAATAAATGCTCTAATTTATATTGGAAATGCCTTACAAGACTGATATTTAAATTGTCTGCATTAAAAAATTCATTATATATTTTTGATTGATCAATATAGTTATAAAAAAAATCCGGCTGTATATATGGTAAAGTGTTTAAGAGCATTTTTTTTTTTATTTTATCCGGCAGCAATTGGAATAGAAAAGTTTGATATGCAGATCTGTCCTGCCTGCGGATAATGTTTTTGATTAATTCCATGCTAAAAGATCCGTATTTTCTCTCTTTAAATAAGCCAAATAGATTAAATCCATGAAAATACTGATATCCTGCAAAACTTTCATCACCGCCTTGGCCATCTAACAAAACTGTGACGTTGTTTTGTGATGCTTTTTTCATAACTTCATATTGTGAGAAAAAAGAGGGGTTAGTTGTTGGTTCATCATTCATGTAAACAAATTCATTTAGCTTGTTAAAGGCTGTTGCAGCATCTGGAAAAACATAATAGCTTTTAAATGGGTATCTGTTTTGTAAATCAATGATATATTCAGTCTCATCAATTTTATTGCCTGGAAAAGATGCTGTAAAAGTTGGATACCCTTTTTGAACATTATTATGATTGTAAAGGATTCCTAATAAAATTGATGAGTCTAATCCACCACTGAGACAAGTTCCTACAGGGACATCACTTCTCATTCGTAAATTGACAGCAGAAACAAAAATGTCATGCACTTTTTTATTTATATCGCTTAAATCATTTTTTGGAGCTATGGAAATATAATCTTCAGGATTCCACCACTCTTGAATATGCATATCCCCATTAAAATATTCAGCGAAATGTCCACTGGGAAGCCTGTATATTTTATTATAAAATGTTTCGTCAAAGACATCTGTTCTGTTGAAAACGAGATAATCAAAAAGGCTTTGATAATTTAAAGAGAGTTCAATGTTGGGAATGGTGCAAAGCGTTTTTAATTCAGATGCAAAATAAAGTTTTGAATTTATTATCACATAATAAAGTGGTTTGATACCAACCCTGTCTCTTGCAAGAAATAATTTATTCAATAGTGAATCATAAATTACAAAAGCAAACATACCATTGAATCTTGTAAGGCAGTCTTTGCCGTAATGCAGATATGCCTTAAGAAGCACTTCAGTATCTGTCGCAGTGTTGAATGAGTATCCTAATCCCTTTAACTCTTTTCTCAGTTCGATATAATTATAAATTTCTCCATTATAAACCATGATATAGCGTTTATCATCAGAGACAAAAGGCTGATGCCCCGCATTGGATAAATCAATAATGGATAATCTTCTATGTCCAAGAATACATGTTTTGTCATGGAAAATACCGCTGTCATCAGGGCCTCGATGCTTCTGAATTGTGTTAAATTTTTTTACAAGATCAATATCAATTTCATCAATTCCCTTATGATCAATGATTCCAGCTATTCCACACAAATCAACTGTTCCCTTTATTTTAAATTATAATTTTTTATAAAATCCACTATAGTATTTGTTAATATTTTTAGTCATTCATAGTAACCTTGGAGAGAATTAATTCTTATATCTAAATAAGTTTATATACCACTCAATATTGCATTAACCCCGGAATATAATTAAAATGTTTGTCTTTTGAAAAGAGTTTAAAGCCATGTTGAAAAGCAGTAGCTGCAATCCATATATCATTGGTGGGGATTGGAGTCCCTTTATTCTTTAAATTGTTTAAGATTGAAGCATAGAAATCAGCTGCTTCCACATCTATGGGGAAAATAATTACTCTTGGTGAATCCAGAAACAGATTAAGCTCAGTTTTGTTTTTTTCTTCAAAATTACCACCTTTAAATCCTGAAAAAAGTTCTCCTATGCTAATTGTTGATATCCCTATTTTATCAATTGTTTTTAAAACATCAATGATATATTTTTTTCCTTTCATGGCAAGAGAATATATATTGGTGTCAATTAATACTTTTTTCATGTCCAGATATCCTGATCAATTTGCCTTTCCCGGTTGATTTTGTTTTGAATATCGTTATACTCATTGTCATCCCAGCTGCCAAATAAATTATCAAGATCATCGTAGTGCCGGGAATATTTTTTCTCTTTTTCCATGCCAAGATTTTTTTTTATAAATTCCATTACGAGCTGGTTTAGGCTTTTGTGCTGTTTTGCTGCTGTTAATTTTAGTTTCTTTGCAACATCTGGTTCAATACCTCTTATTGTTATTGCTTTCACAATATCTCTCCTGTGCTTGCGTTATTTCATGATGTCACTATGAAGTTAATATATGATGGCAAATCCAAATTGTCAATTGATTTTAGCGCAATGTGTGAAGGGTAAAGAAACTGTCCGGTTGTTATAACACCCCAAAAAAGCTTTTATGATTTGGCACAAACACTACAGTTTTGGATAAGCAAAGATATCAAGGGAGTAAAAATTCTTGACAATATATATATTTAAAACTAAGTTTATGTATAAAGTAATACATTTTTGTAGAAAAGACAATTTCAATCATTGGAGAATCAGACACAATGAAACAATTAAAACAGAAGCAACCCCAAATTTCTGCACACGTTAGTGCAGGAACAAAGTTTAAATTAGATCGTATCTCTCAATCAAGAGGATTGCGAAAAGCATTTGTTTTAGAACAGGCTCTTTTATATCACTTTCGAGCCCTGGAAGAATTGCCGGAAGAAGCTTTTACCCCACCACGGCTGGTTTTATCCCAAAACTCTTTTGAAAAAATCGTTGACATGGTTGACAATCCGACCTCCCCAACAAAAGCTATGCAGGAGTTAATGAATGGAGTATCAAATACGACCATTAAAAAAAAGTGATAACCGAAAGGAGTTTGAAAGCGGACATACAGATCTTGATCATTTTTTCTGGCGATATGCAGGACAAAATCAATTCAGGCACCATATTGGTGTTTCTTATATTGCAACAGATGAAGATACAATATTTGGATATATAACAGTGGCTGTTGGAAATTTAGAGGTTGAAAAATTATTAGAAAGTCAGAGCCTGCCATTGAATTATCCCTTGCCAATTTTGCGAATAGGTCGACTTGCGGTTGATTACCACTATCAAGGGAAAAAAGTTGGCAAAGAATTACTCAGGTATGCATTTTTAGCAGCGATTCGACTCAGAGATACTGTAGGATGCGTGGGAGTTGTTGTGGATGCCAAAATGCCAGCAGTTGAATATTATAAAAAATTGGGTTTTCATCTTATAGATGACCCTTTAGAAGGAGAAATCAGAGGAAATCCGTTACCTCAACCAATGTTTATTCCAATCAAATCTATTGTAATCAAGGAAGATAGTTAACTCAATGATCAAAAAAATAATTTCTATTTATTTCAGAAGAGCCTCTTTGCCTTAATCAAACAAAGCGTGTTACAATTGATTTTGTGCAATTCAACTTGATAAGCAGTATTTTTACGGGTAGGGTGTAAATATCATGGGTAAAGACAGAGTCATAGGAAATAAAATTAACTAATTGCTGAATATGTTCTCATTGAAAAAAGTACAGAAAGCCAGGAAAGAATTTTTCGGGATCATTGATACCAATTTGATACTAATATTAAAAAGTGGATAAAAAATGAATAGAAATTTTGCCTTGATTGGATCAGCAGGATATGTTGCTCCAAAGCATATGCAGGCTATAAAGAATACAGATAATAATCTTTTAGCTGCCCTGGATGTAAGTGATTCTGTGGGTGTTCTTGACTCCTATTCCTATGATATTGCTTTCTTCACTGAGTTTGAACGTTTTGACAGGCATGCTGAAAAATTGCGAAGGCTTGAAGAGCATAAAAAAATCCATTATGTAAGTATATGCTCGCCTAATTATCTCCATGATGCTCACATAAGATTTGCCTTGCGAATTGGTGCTGATGCAATTTGTGAAAAGCCACTTGTATTAAACCCCTGGAATCTTGAAGCCATTAAACTTTTAGAGCAGGAGACAGGTAAAAAAGTCTTTAATATTCTACAGCTCAGGGTGCATCCTTCTATTATTGAATTAAAAAAGAAAATTAACGCTGATGCCAAAGGAGAAAAATATGATATAGATTTGACTTATATCACTTCCCGTGGAAAATGGTATTTTATTTCATGGAAGGGAGATGAGTCTAAATCCGGTGGTATTGCAACCAATATTGGAATTCATTTTTTTGATATGCTTATCTGGCTGTTTGGCGATGTAAAGTATCAGGAAGTGCATCTGTCAGAATCAAAAAAAATGGCAGGTTTTATTGAACTTGAAAAGGCAAATGTCAGGTGGTTTTTATCTGTGGATCGTACTGATTTGCCCCAGGCAGTTCAAGAGAAATCTGTGCCTACATTTAGATCCATAACCATTGATGGCAATGAAATTGAATTTTCAGGTGGATTTACTGATCTGCATACGTTAGTATATAAAGATATACTTGAAGGTAGAGGTTATGGTATTGAAGATGCTCGGCCATCCCTTAATCTCGTCTCTTCCATACGCAATACAACTCCGGCCATTAAAAATAAAGATATGGTTCATAGGTTTGTAAAAACTTGAATACGGTTCAGGATAATAGATATGGAAAATTACTTTATACATGAATCTTCCTATGTGGATAAAGAGGTCAAGATAGGCAAAGGAACAAAGATCTGGCATTTTTCCCATGTTCTTTCAGGGGCACAGATTGGCACTGGCTGTAATCTGGGGCAAAATGTATCCATTGCAGGAGATGTTATAATCGGAAATAATGTTAAAATACAGAACAATGTATCTGTTTATGATGGTGTGCGCATTGAAGACGATGTCTTTCTTGGACCATCCTGTGTTTTAACAAATGCTACCAACCCGAGATCTGAGGTATCAAGAAAGAACCTGTATGAAAACACATTGATTAAAAAGGGTGCAAGTATTGGAGCTAATGCAACAATTGTATGCGGTGTTACAATTGGTCGGTTTGCATTTATTGCTGCAGGTGCGGTCGTAACAAGTGATATCCCAGATTATACCATGGTTCAAGGCGTTCCAGCAAGACGGGTTGCCTGGGTTTCCAGACATGGCCACAAACTTGAGAAAAAAGATAGTAATGGGTTTTATATCTGTCCTGAAACAGGGTTAAAGTATGAAGAAACTGCTCAGCAAACACTTATCTGCGTTGATATAAAAGAAAATCAGAGTTTGCCAGAACAAATGAGCACAGGCAGAAAGAATTATCAATATTACAAAAAATTACAAATAGACAGAGGCCTAAATGAAACCAATTGAGTTTGTTGATTTAAAGGCCCAGGCTTTAATTATTGGTGATGATATTCAAAAGGCCATTAGCCGTGTCATTGCCCATGGTAATTTTATTATGGGCCCGGAAGTTTTTGAATTGGAGAACAAGCTTTCCGATTTTACAGGTGCCAGACATGTTGTTACCTGTTCCAGTGGTACAGATGCTCTGTTAATGATTTTAATGGCCCATGGCATCGGTCATGGAGATGCAGTTCTCACCTCGCCTTTTACATTTATTGCCACTGCTGAAGTAATAAGTCTTCTCGGCGCTGTTCCGGTTTTTGTTGATATTGATGAAAATACATTTAACCTTGATCCTGCCAGGCTTGAGCAGGCAATTAAAAAAGTTCACAAGACTACTCAATTAAAAGCAAAATGTATTATACCAGTTGATATATTTGGATTGCCGGCTGAATATGAAGCAATTAATAAAATTGCAGTTAAGCATAATCTTAAGGTTATTGGAGATGGTGCCCAGAGCCTTGGAGCCAGAGTAGGTGATACAATGGCGTGTACATTGAGCACCGCTGCCACAACAAGTTTTTTTCCTGCAAAACCCTTAGGTTGTTATGGTGATGGTGGAGCTGTCTTTACAAACAGTTCAAGTTTGAACGAAAAACTTATTTCCATTCGAAGCCATGGCAAAGGGCATCATAAATATGATAATGTGAGATTGGGAATTAACGGCAGGATGGATACAATCCAGGCAGCAATACTTATACATAAATTGAAAATTTTTAAAGAGGAACTTGGCAAGAGAGTAAATATTGCACAAAAATACAGGAAAAAGTTAAATGGGTTTGTCAAATTGCAAAAAAATCCAGATAATCATACAAGCGCATGGGCTCAGTTCTCCTTTGTCTCAAACGAGCGTTCCAGAATTATTGCCAAACTTGAGGCAAGAAAAATCCCCCACGCAATATACTATCCAAGGCCTCTTCATCTTCAAACAGCTTTTTCCATGCTGAAATATAAAAAAGGTGATTTTCCAATTGCAGAAAAAATAAGTGATTCAATTTTAAGTATTCCCATGCATCCTTACCTTTCTGATGATCATATAGAATTTATAACAAATGCAGTAAAAGAAGCTCTTTGATGATTTCAAAGTAAATATTAATAAATAAAACCGTGTTCAAATGGTGAATATATGTATAAAAATAAAACTGTCTGTGTGACTGTTCCATGCTTTAATGAAGAGACTCAAGTTGAAAAAGTTATCACAACCATGCCTGAATATGTGGATCATATTGTGCTTGTTGATGATTTAAGCCGTGACAATACAATTGAAATAATAAAAAAGCTTAAGAAAGCCAACAACAAGCTTGTCCTGATTGAGCATGGAATTAATCAAGGTGTTGGTGGTGCCATAGCAAGCGGGTATAAGTGGGCAAGGGATAAGAATATAGATCTGACTGTTGTAATGGCAGGGGATGGCCAGATGAACCCTGATGACCTTCCAGCTCTTTTAGATCCTGTGGTTGAAGGGAAAGCTGATTATTCAAAGGGGAACAGGCTGTTTACAGGTAAAGCTTTTCAAAAAATACCCACCATCAGGTATTTTGGCAACTCAGTTTTGTCATTAATGACAAAGATTGCATCGGGTTACTGGAATGTTGCTGACTCTCAATCTGGATATACAGTTATAAATAAAAAGGCTTTAAAAACAATTGACTGGGATTTGATGTATAAGCAGTATGGCCAGCCCAATGATGTCCTTGTAAAATTGAATGTGGAAAATTTCAAGGTGATGGATGTGCCTGTGGAACCAGTTTATAATGTTGGTGAAAAATCTGGTATTAAAATAAAAAAGGTTATTTTTACCATTGGATGGCTTCTTGTAAAACTGTTTTTTTGGAGGATGAAAGAAAAGTATATAATCAGGGATTTCCACCCCCTTGTTTTTTTCTATTTTCTCGGGTTTTGTTTTGGAATCTGTACTGTTCTATTATTTTTAAGAGTTTTCGTGCTTTGGTATCTCACTGGCAATATACCAGATATCAATGCTTTGGCAGCAATGTTTTCCTTTATGAGTGCAAGCCAGTTTACCCTTTTTGCCATGTGGTTTGACATGGAAGCCAATAGAAAATTAAAAGAGTAATTCTTTTTCT
>CAZYDL010000171.1:0-7645 GCA_964646305.1 uncultured Desulfobacula sp.
ATTTAAAATTATTTGTTATTTCTGCAAGAGGCTCGAGGTATAAATAAAAAAACTCAGAGAAAAAATATGATTAAAAAAATTCAAAACTATATAAGCAGTGGGACTTTAAATGTTCCAAGACGGATGCTGCAGATTGTCTCGTTAATAATTGTACTGGCCATTGGTATTAAATTTTATAATTTTATTGCCCTGCTTGAAAAAGGAATAATACCAGTTTTTGCACGGCCTCCCGGAGTGGAGGCTTTCCTTCCCATCAGTGCTCTTGTCAGCTTAAAACATCTACTGTTCACAGGAACAATCAACACTATTCATCCTTCTGGACTTGTTCTGTTTTTAATTATCTGCCTGACAGCTGTGCTGGTAAAAAAAGGATTTTGCAGCTGGATCTGCCCCATTGGTTTTCTCTCTGATCTTCTTGCAAAACTTCATATTAAGATTTTTAAAAGAAAGCTTAGGCTACCTGTTCCTGTTGATCTTTTATTAAGAAGTATAAAATATTTATTGGCTGGATTTTTCATGTGGAGTATTTTTTATAAAATGCCAATGAACAGTATTGAACAATTTATCCAAAGCCCTTACAATAAATTTGCCGATGTAAAGATGCTCAAATTTTTTATGGATATCTCCAATACAGCATTAATCGTAATTATAGTATTGTCTTTTTTATCATTTATTATCCCATACTTCTGGTGCAGGTATCTTTGCCCCTATGGTGCTGTTCTTGGAATACTCAGTTTTTTCAGTATTGGAAAAATAAAAAGAGACCCGGCACATTGTATGGATTGCGGCAAATGTGAAAAAAATTGCCCCGGGCTCATAAAAATAAGACAAAAAACAGCTGTTTACTCTTCTGAATGCAGTGCATGCATGACCTGCATAAAAAACTGCCCGGAAAAAAATGCTCTTACTTTTTCATTTTTTCCAGGTAAAAGAGCTGTTGGGCAATCTGCAATTGCCCTTATATTGATTTTCCTGTTTTCCATGGGAATTTCTCTGGCAAAGCTGTCTGGCAACTGGCACAATAAACTTAAAAAATCTGACTATCTTCAATATATACAGCAAAGTGTAATGCCTGCCATGCCATGGGGCTTAAAAGGAAAGATTGCTCCTGAAAAAATGGAAAGAATGATGCAGAGAATAAAAGAGCTTCAAGAACAGTCTAAACAATAATATTCTACTTTTATAAAAAAAATGATTTTTATAATTAAATCCCCAGAAAAGCCTCTTTTACTTTATCATCTGCCATGAGTTCTGTACCTGTGCCTTCAAGAACAATACGCCCGTTTTCCAGCACATATGCCCTGTCACACATGGCAAGGGTCTGTGTAACATTCTGTTCAACAAGTAAAATAGTTACACCCTCTTTTTTGATTTGTCTGATCATCTCAAAAATTTCTTTAACCAGTATGGGAGCAAGGCCAAGAGATGGTTCATCAAACATCATGATTTTGGGCAAAGACATAAGTCCTCTTCCTATGGCAGCCATTTGCTGTTCACCGCCGGAAAGAGTTCCTGTCATCTGCTTTTTTCTCTCTTTTAATCGAGGAAAAAGTTTATATACATATTTTATTGTTTCAAATCTTTTGGCTTTTGCCTCACCATGTAAAGACCCCATGATAAGATTCTCTTCCACACTCATTTCAGTAAAAAGCCGTCTGCCTTCTGGAACATGCACGATGCCGTGCTGAATTATTTCATGGGGTTCCTGCTGGTCTATGCGAATACCATTAAATTCTATGGTTCCTTTTGCAGGAGTAAGAAGAGAAGAGAGAGTTTTGATGGTGGTTGATTTTCCTGCACCATTGGCACCGATTAATACTATGATCTCGCCTTCTCTGACTTCAAATGAAACATCCCACAGAACATGCAGATCTCCATAATAGACATCAATATTATTAACTTTTAGCATAATCTTCTCCCAGATAAGCTTCGATTACTGCCTTGTCATTGGATACTTCTTTTGGTGTCCCGTGAGCAATGGTTGTGCCAAAATTAATGGCATGTATCCTGTCTGATATTGTCATAATGACCTTCATGATGTGTTCCACAATAATAATCGTTACTCCGCTGTCCCGGATTTTTTTAATCAGCTCAATGGCAACATCAACTTCAGTGGGAGTTAAACCTGCTGCAGTTTCATCAAGGAGTAGTAATTGAGGCCCGGTTGCCATGGCTCGTGTAATTTCCAGGCGTTTTCTCTCTCCTATGGGAAGACTTTTGGCAATTATATCTTTCCTGTGCATTAACCCGCAAAATTCCAGAGTCTCCATGGCTATGTCCTGGGCTTCTTTTTTGTTTTCTGCCTGGGAAAAAGCAGCCGCAATAACATTGTCGAGAACACTTAGTCTGCCAAGGGGTTTTACAACCTGAAAAGTCCGTCCGATTCCGGCTTTACATATTTTATTGGTCTTAAGCCCGGTAATATCCTGACCTTTAAAATAGATATTTCCACCACTTACAGGGAAATAGCTGGAAATGCAATTAAAAATAGTGGTTTTACCAGAGCCATTGGGCCCGATAAGACCGAAAATCTCACCTTTTTCAACCTGAAAGCTAACATCATTAACTGCAGTAAGCCCCCCAAAACGTTTAACAAGGTTTTTAAGCTCAAATAGTATCAAGAGGCTGCCTCCTTCTTTTTGAACGTGACAATTCCAATAAGTTTTTTCCAGTCACCCACAATACCATTGGGCAGATATAAAATTACCAGAACAACGAGAATACCAAATCCCAGTACATGGGCGTGTGATATGGTTTTTGCAAAGGCAATCATGGAATCAGAGCCTGTCAAAACTGCCAGACCTTTTAAAAGTCCAAAAAAACCGGTTCTGAAAAATTCATGTATTGTAACCATTACAAGGGCACCAACAGCAGGGCCGTAAATTGTTCCAACACCGCCGATAATCCCCACAAGGATTGCCATGATTGAAATATCATGGAGGGAAAATACAACTTCAGGATCAATAAAACCCATGTAATTCATAAACAAAGCACCTGCCATACCTGTAAGGAATGCAGCTATGTTCAAAGAAACCATTTTATATTTATGGGTGTCTATACCCATGCTTTCTGCAGCATCCTGGTCTTCCCGTATGGAAAGGAAATAGTATCCCCATTTGGATTTCATTATAAACTGAACAGAAACAATTGATAAAACAGCCAGAGCAAAAGCTACATAATAATAGGGTATTTTGGAAACAAATGTTGGCATTATCAATATCCCAACCATGCCCTGGGTCAAAGGCTCTGCAACCGTGGCAATATGCCGGCAGACCTCATTTAAGGCAAGGGATGCAAGGGCAAAATAAGCTCCGCGCAACCTGAAACAAATCCATCCAAAAGGAAAGGCTACAGCCATTGCTGCAAACCCTCCAAAAGCCATTCCCCACCATGCTGAAATATGGAAATGGTGGGCCAAAAGCCCTGCAGTATAAGCTCCTGTGCCAAAAAAGGCAGCATCGCCAAAAGAGACCTGGCCTGTAAAACCTGCAATTACGTTCCAGCCTGAACCAATGGCCACCCAGATAAATACTAGAATCATAAGATGCTGGTAATATGAATTCTGGATCACTACGGGGAAGAGACTCAGGACAATAAGTATAATCAAGGGCATAAATTTTTTCATGCTTTTCCTCTACACTCTTTTTCTATGAAAGACTTTGTTTTCATTTTTTATAACTCTTTGATATTTGTTGCTGGCGGACACCATTCAAGACCGCCAATGGCGGTTAAATCTTGGTCAAACGTTTGAAACCACCGGGTAAAAACAGCAACACCAGTATAAAAATAATAAGACCTATCATATCGTCATAGGCCATTCCAATATATGATGCACCAAAGGCTTCAGCCAACCCTAAGGTTAACCCTCCAAAAATGGCGCCGACTGTGGAGCCAAGACCTCCCAGAATTGTAATAACAAAGGCTTTTCGTGTAAATGGGCCGCCTATATCTGGGAAGAGATAATATATGGGCATCAAAATAGTACCTGCCGCAGCCACAAGTGCTGCACCAAGACCAAATGTAATAATGGTGATTTTTTTGGAATCAACACCCATTAACAGCGCTGCATCTTTATCCTGGGCAGTGGCACGTATGGATCTGCCTAAATCTGTTTTCAATAAAAACCAGAACATAAACAGGGTAAAACCTATGGCAATAAAAAATGCAATTACAAGAGCCACACTAAAGGAGATCTCGCCAATAAAAAATGTTGCGTCGGAATAGCTGGTCTGCACTGATTTATAGTCTGATGTAAAAATAAGCCTGGTTATTTCCACCAATACCATACCAATACCAACGGTCATGAGAACCTGGTTTTCAGGCAGGATAGAATCAACTTCCATGAGTGGATTCAGGGTATATTTTTGAATCAATGCACCAAGTAAAAACAGGGATGGCATGGTTATAAAGAGCGACAGGTATGGATCTATGCCAATATAATGGGATAAGACAAAGGTGATATACATAGCAACCATCATCAATTGACCATGGGCCAGGTTGATAATACCCATCACCCCCATAATAAGGCTCATACCTATACCGATAAGACCATAAAGACCGCCCTTTAAAATTCCAGCCACCAGGGTCTGCAGGAAAATATCCATAGAATAACTCCAATTTTTTATGTACTGTATGTACTTTGTTATAACCAGTACAGACTGCATAAAACCATTAAACAAACAGGGATGGAATTGTCCACCCCTGTTTATGGCAATTTACAAACTATCGTTTACTCCACTTTGGTGTTGGATAAACAAAAGCTTTTGTGGCTACTTTTTCAGGCCATACTGTTTCAAGATTGCCGTCTATCCACTGAACCAGAAATGTGGGAAGTTTGTTTTGATTTATTTTCTTTCCGTAAGAGATAAATTTAACCGGACCAAATGCTGTCATCAAATCGGTTTTGGCAAGTGAATCTCTAATATCATCACGGCCTAAGGTTTTAGCCCTTTTTAAAGTGTCAGCAATGACATACATTGCAGAATAGGCTTCAGCTCCATGGTATTCAGTTGGCCCATTATATTTTGCAAAATAGTTGTCAAAATAAGCTTTTGCCCCAGGATATGGCACAGAAGGTGTCCAGAGAGTTGCTGAGTATACAAAATTTGAAGACTTGCCTGCATTACTTTTAAATTCAGGCAGAGTAAAACCTGCAGCACCGCCAACAAACAGTTTTGGATTCAGATTGAGCTGTTTGGCTTGACGCATGAGCAAAGAGGCATCCATAATATAAGAAATCATGTAAACAAGATCTGCCTTTTTGGATTTAACTTTCATGAGAAGAGGCGTAAAATCAATTGCACCTGCTTCATAACCCTCTTTCATTAAAACTTTAAGACCAAGAGCTTCACATCGTTTTACAAATTTTTTAGACCCTGACTGCCCAAAAAGAGAATTTTCATGAAGGATTGCAACTGTCTTAACATCTTTTGCCTTTGACTGCAAAAATGATGCAAAAGCTCCGGGATATTCACTGACAGGCGGATTGAGTCTGAAAATGTATTCCCATCCCTGCTCGGTAATTTTATCTGCAGAACCTGTATTTACAAGAAACGGAACCTTATTTTGTTGGGCCACAGCTATTGTTGCCCAGGTTACTGAACTTGAATATCCACCTCCAAGCATCACAACTTTGTCCTGGGTAATCAGTTTTTCAATGGCTGATCTTCCCACATCAGGTTTACCTGTGGTGTCTTCTATGATCAATTCGATCTTTTTACCATTTACTCCACCGCCTGCATTAATTTCTTCAAGAGCCATGAGAAAGGATTTATTCTCAATTTCTCCAAATTTTGCTAGTTTCCCGGTCAAGGGTAAAACAATTCCAACTTTTATTGTGTCACCTGCAAAAGACTGTGATATCCCGAAATTGAAAATTAGACCAAGTCCTACTAAAAGAGCAATTAGAATTCTTGATTTGTTCATCTGACCCTCCACGTTTAAATAGTTAAAAAATTTAGCTTATAAAAGCATTCAAAACAATAAACAATAAGAGAGCTAAACGTCAATTAGTGAATTTCTGATTTCTTTGTAAGTAAATTCCTTACAAAAATTTTCACTTTCTTTTATACCTCAACAAGTTTGTTCTGTATTGCAAAGCGTGACATTTCAGCATTGTTTCTCAAGTTCAGTTTTTTTAAAATTCTGAATCGGTATGTGTCAACTGTTTTAATACCAATATTATAGGTTTCAGCAATCTCATGATTTGTATGTCCAATAGCTAACAACCGCAAGACCTGAAGCTCTCTCATGGATAAAGACTCTATGGGTGTTTTAGCATTACTTCCTCTTATTACTCTCAGGGCCAATGCTTCGCTGGCCTTTTGAGTAAGATACCTGCTTCCGGAATGAATTTTTTTTATGGCATCCACAAGTTGTTCAGGAGCTGACTGTTTAGTAACATAACCCATTGCACCTGCTTCAACTGCTCTTACAAGATACTGTTCTTCATCATGCATTGTAAGAATAAGAACAGGTATTTTCGGACAATGCTCTTTTAATCGGGTTACGAGTTCAAGTCCATCCATGCCTGGCATTGAAATATCAATAACCGCAACGTCTATTTCTTTTTTTAGAGCTTGCTTAAAGGCTGTTTTCCCATCTGGAGCTTCGGCGACTATTTCCATCTCTCCACTCTCTTCAATTATTCTTTTTAAGCCTTCTCTTACTATGCTGTGATCATCTGCCAGAAGGATTTTAATCATAATTATCAGACCTCCATTTTTATTTTGCAGCAGATTTTTGTACCGTTTTCAGGAGTTGAAAATATTTCTAATTTGCCACCTGCAAGATCTGCCCTCTCTTCCATTCCGGCAAGACCAAAAGTATTGATTTCATTTCCATCTGTTTTTAAAAATCCGCAACCATTATCTTGTATATTGAGAATAAGGAAATTGCCATCCATTTTAAGTTCAACTTCAATACTAGAAGCCAAAGAGTGACGCAGAGCATTTGTCATAGCTTCCTGGGTAATTCTATAAAGAGCTGTTGTAAGGGTTTCATTGATTTGTGGAATTTTTTTATGTTTAAAGACACAGGAGATATTGGATCTTTTTTCAAAATCAGATATCATGGATTCCAAAGCATCAACAAGGCCAAGGTCGTCTAAAACCCGGGGGCGAAGCCGATAAGCCATCTCTCTAACATCATCAATGGTATGATCAATTAAAGAGCACATTTTTTTGGCCCTTGATTCTGCATTTTTATCAATTTTAGAAAAAACCTTTTTAATCCATACAGCATCAATCCGTAGAGCTGTCAGAACCTGCCCTAAATGATCATGAAGCTCTCCTGCGACCATTGCCTTTTCTCTCTCCTGGGATACCATTATGTTTTCTGAAAGTCTTTTAAGATTATCTTTTGTCTTTTGAAGTTCCTCTGTTCTTTTCGTAACCTGTTTTTCCAAATCCATGGAATATTGGGATAATTTAGTTTTTGTCTCTTGAAGTACCTTCTGTGTTTTGTTTTTTTCTGTTACATCTACACTTACTGCAAGAGATCTTTCAATCTCTCCGTGTTCATTTCTAACTCCATAGCAAGAAAGAAGGATTTCAATTCTTTCACTGTTTTTAGTTATATATGTATAGGGGATATCCTGACAGAATCCTGTAGCAAAAAATCTTGGGAATACCACATCTTCTGCATA
>CAZYDL010000172.1:0-7638 GCA_964646305.1 uncultured Desulfobacula sp.
CTCTCCTTTAATTTTAATTAAAGCCAGATCTGTCATGGGGTCAGTGCCAATAATTTTGGCATCATATTCTGTTTTATCATGTAAAATAACCTTAATTTGATCTGCATCCTTGATCACATGATTATTAGTAACAATATACCCATCTTTACTTATGATAAATCCAGACCCAAGGCTCTTTTCTTTTCTGTTTTGCGGCCTTTGATTAAAAAAATCATCAAACAAATCTTTATTCCCGCCAAAGGGCTGGCCAAAAAAATGATTAAAGACCCTTCCTCCACCTTTAATTGTTTTAAGTGTCTGAATATTTACAACCCCGGGTTTGGCATGTTGAGCAAGCTCTGCAAAGCTTGATGGCACCATTGGTATTTTTGCAACAGCCATTGCCGGAGCAATTACAAGAGTCAAAACAATGAGACCAAACAATATTTTATATCTATGTTTCATTACAACCTCCACTTTACGTTATTATAATAAAAATCCCTGACTTAAGATTATAATAACGCATCTATATGATTATTAAATGACCCCAGGATTATTATATGGTAATCTTATTGTAAAAATAGTACCTGAGCCTGGCTTGTTTGAGACTGAAATGTCTCCTTTGTGTGAGCGAACAATTGTTCTGGCAAGGCTTAAGCCCAAACCTGTTCCAGCTCTTGTCCGGGATATGTCTGCCCTGTAAAATCTTTCAAATATTTTTTCAAAATCATCAGGAGCAATACCAATCCCTGTGTCTTCTATTTTGATTACAGCTTCACTGTTTTCCAAAATTAAAATTATACTCACCTCACCATTTTCAGGAGTATATTTAATTGCATTATCCAATAGATTGGAAAATGCCCTTTGAAGCATTTTCATGTCTAAAGCAATAATTATATTGTCCTGGATATTCTGGGACAATTTTAAATGTTTATCTTCTGCAAGCGGGGCAAAAAGTTCACAAGCCTCTTTGATCATTAAAGAAAGATTGGTTATTTCAAAATTAAAATCACCCTCTCCTGCTTCTGCCCGTGAAATTACAAGCATTGTATTGATCATATCAAGAAGACGATCTGACTCCTCAATGGTATTTGAAGCCATGGTACGATAATTGTCCATATTTTCGTCATGGATAAGTGCAAGTTCTGCAAAACCTCTGATTCTTGTAATTGGGCTTTTTAAATCATGGGCTATATTATCGCTCATTTCTCTTATATTCTTTACAAGTTCTTCAATTCTGTCCAGCATGGAATTAAAAGTTATGGCAAGCTGATCAAGTTCATTTTTATTCTTGACTGCAGAAACCCTTGCTTCTAGATTAGACCCTGAAATATCCCGGGCTGTCTTTGTTATTGTTTTTACTCCGGAAAGTGCCTTTGCCACAAGAAGCCATCCTGAAACAGCGGAAAAAATAATAATAAATCCCATGGCAGCAAAAAAGACCTTTTTAAAAGTTGATAAAAATTTAGATTGGTAATCCATTGCAATACCAGTTTGCAAAATTGTATTTGATGCGACAAAACTGTAAAGGATTCTTGCTTTGTGTTTTGTTGATGGAATGGCAATTGTCTCAAATATATTTTGATTGGTGATAATAAGTTTTTTTAAAGCATGTTCGTGAATATTAACATGCTGCCAATAGGACATATGGGAAGATGCAAAGACCTCTCCTGAAGGGTATAAAAGTCTGAAAAAAATTACTTTTTCTCCTGCTGCCTGGGCTTCGAGTACTGCAAGTTCCCTTGCACCCATTAATCCATTTCTCTGTATAGTGGCAGTAAATTTGGATACATTATCCAAAAGGATCTGATCTGTCTGGGTCTGAAGGGTTTGAATGGCAAGAAAATAAAACAGACCAAAGGCAACACCTGAACAGATTGTAAAAATTCCAGTAAACCAGAGAGTCAATCTAAAGGCTATTGTATTAAAGATAGTACGGCCCATTAAGTTTTCAGGACATATCCAGCACCCCGGATAGTATGGATAAGTTTGGGTTGAAAATCCTTATCAATTTTTTCTCTCAGTCTGCAGATCCTGGCTTCAACAACATTGGTCATGGGGTCAAAGCTGTAATTCCAGACATGTTCAATAATCATGGTTTTTGATACCACTCTCTCCTTGTTCCTCAATAAATACTCAAGCAGAGAAAATTCAAGGGGCTGCAACTCTATGGTCTCATTGTCTCTTTTTACCTGACGTTTCAAAATATCAACATTTAAATCAGCATAACTAAGATTTACTGGATCTGTTATATTACCCGCCCTCCTGATAAGCGCCTGTACCCTTGCAAGAAGTTCAGAAAAAGCAAAGGGTTTGGTCAGATAATCATCTGCCCCTGCCTGGAGGCCGTTTACTCTGTCATCCACCCTGTCTCTTGCACTTAAAATAATTACCGGGGTATTGTTTTTATGTTTTCTGATTTTTTTAATTAAAGATATACCATCCAACTGGGGCAGCATTATATCCACAATCATTGTATCGTAAGGTTCATCAAAGGCCATTTCAAAACCTTTAGTTCCAGTTACAGCATGGTCCACTGCAAAACCTGAAGAAGTAAATCCTTTTTCAATAAACTTTGCAATTTTCAGATCATCTTCTACAAGAAGAATTCTCATGGCGATTATTTCCTTTTTAAAACTCCAAGGGTTTTTATCATTTCAAGTTCTTCATAATCTCCCGAAGCAATGGCAATTTCATAGACCTTGCGTGGTGCCTGTCCGCCTTTTTCAGGATTAAAAAAAATATCATGCATGACAAGAAAACCTCTTGGTTGGATATGGCAGGCCCAGGTTAAAAAATCTTCATATACTGTTTCAAAAGAGTGCCCACCATCTATAAACAGCATGGAAACAGGTGTTTTCCACATTTTTCCAGCCATGTTTGAGTCTGCAACAATCGGCACAATAATATTCTCAAGATTTGTCCGTATAATTGTCTGCTGGAAAAAAGGAAATGTATTAACCCTTGACAATGTGGAATCAAAAAGATCAGGGTCAAAATACTCTTCACCCTTCTGCTGCTCTTCTGAACCTTTATGGTGGTCAATGGAAAACAGGATGGAATCTTTTTGTTGACACGCACTTCCAATTATATAGGCAGATTTACCGCAATAGCTGCCAATTTCAAGGATGGGTCCATTTTCTGATGCTTGAAGGGCTATATTATAAAGCTGTAAAGCTTCATCATCATCCATAAAACCTTTAATACTCTTTAATAGATCAAAATCAATTTTCATCATAACTTCTCACAAGGATTTCTCTTGGTTTAGATCCAATTTGAGGCCCCACAATACCCTCGTATTCCATCATTTCAACAAGGCGTGCTGCCCTATTGTAACCAATGCGCAGGCGTCTTTGGACAAATGATATTGATGCCTGACGGGTTTTAGTTATCAGGGCCACTGCTTCATCATATTTTTCATCATAATCTGATTCGTCAAACTCCTTTGTCTCATCATCGCCTTTGCTGATTGTAATATCTTCTATATAATCAGGAGCTTTCTGATCTCTTAAGAATTGTGTCACCTTTGCAATCTCTTTTTCAGAGATATAGGCACATTGAATCCTGACAAGTTTTCCTGTTCCTGGTGGGCAGAACAGCATATCCCCGTTGCCAAGAAGGCTTTCAGATCCTCCGCCGTCAAAAATAGTTCTGGCATCAACCTTTGAAGATACCTGAAAAGAAATCCTTGTGGGAAAATTGGCTTTAATACTTCCAGTAAGCACATCAACAGAGGGTCTCTGGGTGGCAATGATCAAATGAATCCCAGCAGCTCTTGCCATCTGGGCAAGTCTTGTCAATGCAAATTCCACATCTTTTGAAGCCACCATCATAAGATCTGCCAGCTCATCTACAATTACTACAATATAGGGAAGTTTTTTAAATTGAACCTGATTTTCACTTGATTCATCTTTATCATTTTCAATGTTATCAACTCTTGAGGCAACCATGCTGTTATATTGCACAATATTTCTAAACCCTGTCTGTTCAAGCAGTTCATAACGCCGTTCCATCTCCTTTACAGCCCAGAAAAGTGCATTTGTAGCTTTTTTCATATCTGTAACAACAGGTGATATCAGATGGGGAATATCATTATACACAGAAAGCTCAATGCGCTTTGGATCAATCATGATCATCTTGATTTCATCTGGAGTAGCTTTATACAACAGGCTAATAATCATTGCGTTTAATCCAACACTTTTACCGGTTCCTGTGGCACCTGCAATGAGAAGATGGGGCATGGAATCCATTTTCGTTACCACAGCTCTTCCAAGAATATCTTTTCCAAGAGCAAGGGTGAGAAAAGATTTGGATTTTACATAATCCTTTGAAACAATTAAGTCTCGTAAATTGACATTTTCCCTCTCATCATTGGGAATTTCAATTCCAACAACATCTCTTCCTGGAATGGGTGCAACAATTCTTATGCTGATGGCACTTAAGGCCAGAGCAAGATCATCTGACAATCCTGCAATTTTACTTATCTTGATCCCTGAAGCAGGTTTATATTCAAATGTTGTTATGACGGGTCCAGGCTTTATTTCTACCACCTCTCCTGTCACATTAAAATCACTTAGTTTACTTTCAAGAATCCTGGCTTTGCTTTTAAGCAGATCAGTATCAATATCGTTATCAAGCTTTTTTGCCCTGTCAAGAAAAGAGACTTTGGGAAGATTAAATTGTGATTTTTCCCTTATGTCTGCAAATTGAACCTCTGGTTTAAACTCTGAATTATCCTGTTCTATTTCAACGATGTTAGGTTCCATGAAAACCTCAGGCTCTGTTACTTCCTCTTTTGTTGAACTTTTTTCACAAATTTTAATGATCTTATCTTCTTTGGAAACTAAAGGGGTAATATCAATCTGTTTTTGCTCTTTTATTCTCCTTTTTTCTCTTTTCTGCTGAAAATTTTCATATTTTTCTTTTAAAAAATCAATAAATTCCTGAAAATCACTGGCCATGGTTTTTAAGAGGTCCACGATTTTCTGCTTTATAAACAGGCCAAGGGTGATCATTGAAATTCCCGTGGTAAGAATAAAACCCATGATTAAAAAAAAAGTCAAGATTATTATGGATCCAGTGATATTGGCATATTTTAATAAAAAAGAGGTAAAGAAAATTCCAATAACACCACCCGAGGAAATAGTTGTATTTAAAAGGTTATAATTGTCTTTAAAAAGAAAAAGCATCCCTCCTGTGCTGATCATTAAAAAAAGACTGCCAGCCAGGGTCAGATATATTATCTTAAAAGGTCTGGCCTGTATTATCCATACACTTGTAATCAATAAAATAACAGGTATCCAGAATGCTCCAACTCCAAAAAGAAAGATAAAGAACCCGGCAAAGTGGGCACCAAAAAGTCCAAATGAATTGTGAATATGTTCGGGAACAGTGAAAAAATCATTATCCACGCAGGGATCTGCAATGTTATAGGAAAAGAGACTCACACACATTAAGACTATTAAAAAGAACAGAAGTATGCAGATAAGTTCTTTTTTCATACTTCAATTATCACCGGTACAATCAAGGGTCTGCGGCTTATGGTAAAGGCAAAATATTGCTTCAGGGCTTTTTGCAATTTTTTTGTAAGAAATTCAATTTTTAATTCAATGCCTGGGTCTGTCTCTTCCACAATTTCCAGGATAACACACTGGGCATCATCAATAAGGTGTCCTGTGGCAGAATCAAAGATAAATCCCCTGGAAGTCAGTTCAGGACCATACAATACAACTCCTGTCTCTTCATCAAGCACCATGGTGACAACAACAAGTCCTCCTTCAGAAAGTTCCCGCCGCTCTTTTAAGACACTTCTTCCCACATCGCCAATACCTTTGCCATCAACAAAAATTCGACCTGTGCGCACCTTGGACTTAACTAAGCTATTTCCATCATTGTCGCTCTTTTTCTCTTTGTTAAAGGTGATAATATTGCCATTTTCTGCCACAATTACATTCTGCTTTAATATACCCTGTTGTTCAGCAAGCCTGGCATGCATTACAAGGTGCCGGTATTCTCCGTGAATGGGAATAAAATATTCAGGTTTTACCAAATTAAGCATGAGCTTGAGTTCTTCTTGATGAGCATGGCCAGAGGTATGAATCTGTGCAATCTTTGAATAAACTACATCTGCACCCCTGCGGTATAATTTATTAATAATACTGGCAATGGCTTTTTCATTTCCTGGAATGTGTTTGGATGACAATATTACCTGATCACCTTTTTTAATCTTGATCTGTTTGTGCATGCCGGACGCCATACGAACAAGAGCTGACATTGGCTCACCCTGGCTGCCTGTTGTTATTATAACAAGCTGGTCATCCTTATATTGTCCTATCTGTTTTATATTAAGTATTGTATGTTCAGGACACAGGATATGCCCAAGATCCATGGCAACAGCAACCATCTGTTCCATGCTTCTACCATTGATAACAACTTTTCGATTATTTTTTACAGCTATGTCAATAACCTGTTGAATTCTGAATACATTGGAAGCAAACAAGGCAACAATCACCCTGGCCTTTGCTGCATTAATCAATTTTTCAAGGTTTTGAGCCACTTCATGTTCAGATATTGTATATCCCTCAATCTCAACATTAGTGGAATCTGACAATAATGCCAGGACACCTTTTTCACCAAATTTTGCAAAGCTTGATATATCAGTATCTCTCATTTTATCTGCATTATGAGAAATTCTAAAATCTCCTGTGTGAATAATAACACCTTCAGGAGTTGTTATGGCAAGGCCAACACCATCAATAGTGCTGTGGCTGACACGAATAAATTCAATTTCAAAGGGTTCAATTGAAAGGACTTCTCCTGGATTAACAAGATTCAAGTCAATATATTTATTTAACCCAAATTCAATTAGTTTATTTCTTATGATTCGTAGAGTAAACCCGGTTCCATATACAGGAAGCCTTATTTGTTTGAGAAGATAGGGCAATGCTCCTATATGATCTTCATGGGCATGTGTTATAATAATTCCCTGGATTTTGTCACGATTTTGTAAAATGTAATCCATGGCTGGTATGACAATATCAACACCAAGCATATATTCTTCCGGGAACATGAGCCCTGCATCAATAATGAATATGACATCATCATATTCTATTACCATCATATTAAGGCCTATTTCCCCGAGACCGCCAAGGGGTATGATTTTTAGCATAATTTTTTCTCGGGCTACTATTAAAAAATAATACCAAGTTTCACAAAAATAGCATCCACCTGATCCATGAGCCAGTTGCGCTGTTTGTTTGTTGCACAACCCATGCAATCGCATTTTATTTTCTTTTTGATTCTTACGAGGAATTCACTTGATAAAGAGGACTCTTCAAGCATCAAGGCAAAAACATGGGGATGGCAATCCTTGTGTTCATTTTGAATATCAGTTAAAATATCTTCATCTAATTTGAGCCAGTAAATTCCACCAAGCGGGGACGATTCCAGATGTTCATCAAGATAATCTTTAAGCTTATGATAGTCATGGAGCCGCAGCCCATCAATTAAATATACTCTCATGCTCAATTTTATTAGCACACATCCATGATGATATGCAACCTGTATCAATTATAAAAGAGAAGTTATTAAATCTCCTGCCCAAGCTTTTTCAGAGCATCTTTTAAATGTAGAGTAATTTGCTCGGACAACTGCCCGGCT
>CAZYDL010000173.1:0-1504 GCA_964646305.1 uncultured Desulfobacula sp.
CCCCAGGGCAATACCATTGGCAAATAATCCTTTATTTGTCTCAAGTGCAATGGCAGTTGTAATGGTCCTTGTGTGGTATTTAATATTGCCGCCCACCATCATTGATATGCCGACTTCGGTTAAAACTCTTCCATAGGCTGTTACACCTGCTGCCAGGATACCGTATCTTACCTCCCATAAACAGGTTGTAATTATATTGCGTCTGCCTGCTCCAAGAGTAACAAGGGTCAGTTTAAGGTCCTGATCAATGTTTTCAATGGTGGAAGCAGTGAGCGCTGTTACAATTGGTAATGCCAGGATGGTCTGACCCACTGCAATTCCTGTGAGAGTAAAAAGAAGATTTAATTCACCAAAAGGCCCCTGTCTTGAAATAAATGCATAGACAGCAAGACCAATGAAAACCGTTGGCAGGGCAAGCATTGTATCAACAAGAGTGCGTAAAAATTTTTTCCCTCTAAAATCAAAATATCCAAGCAGAAATCCACATGGCAGGCCTGCCCCAATGCTTAGAAACATGGAGCAGGTTGAAACTTTTAATGTTGCAGATATGGCAGTCCAGGTTGAGCTGTCACCGCTTATCAAAAGTTCAATGGCTTTGATAAATCCTGCAACAATAAAATCCATAATACCCTTTTTAAATTTCTAATTTATTTTGCATTGGGTATGAATAGCCTTTGCCCAAGCAGTCTGAAGTCTTTTATCAGGTTCTGGGCATTTTGTGAAGCCATCCAGTCAGAGAATTTAATAGCCAGGTCATATTTAGCATTGGCACAGTTTTTAGGATCAAGAGTTAATACACTGTATTGGTTGAGCAGAATAGTGTCACCTTGAACCATTATCTTTAATGGAGCCTTGCCGCCCTTTACAGATTGATATTTTATATATGTTCCACGGTCTGTCATGGTATAGCCTGCTCTTTCCTGGCATACATTGATGGTTGCAAGCATTCCCTGGCCTGTCTGGACATACCATTTTTCTTTGTCAGGTTGCTGGATTCCTGCATTTTTCCACAATAGTTTTTCTTTTTTATTGGTGCCGGAATCATCACCACGGCTTGAAAAACTTATTTTTTTTGCTTTAATGGCCTTTAATGCATCTGATATGTTTTTACCTTTGATATCTGCAGGATCATTTTCAGGGCCAATAATCACAAAATCATTATACATGATCTCTCTTCTGTCTTTTCCATATCCCTTGGCAATATATTCTTTTTCTGCCGGGGGTGCATGGACAAGAAGAACATCAACATCACATTTTTCTCCAAGCTTCAGAGCTTTGCCTGTTCCCGTTGCAGTCCATTTTAAATCAATGCCGGTCTCTTTTACAAAGTGGGGTATCAGGTAATCGAGAAGACCTGTGTTGTCGGTGCTGGTGGTGGTTGCCATCATCAAACTCTGATCCTTTGCATGGGTAATAATAAAACTTACACTAAGGATAAAAAAAATAGATAAAACTATGGTTAACAATCTCTTCATTTTAAATCTCCAAAAATTAATATTCAACC
>CAZYDL010000173.1:1604-7529 GCA_964646305.1 uncultured Desulfobacula sp.
ATTTATCAAGAAAAAAAGAATATACTTACCATAAATAACTCTTAGTAACAATAAAATCATTTAATTCTATTCATCTTTTAAGAACAATGTATGGTATTCTTCCTCAATAAGATGCTGCTTTAGTTTTTTATTGATAAACAGATAAATCTCTTCAAGCTCTTCATCTGACAGCCTTGGTATAAAAGCATTTAAAAATGAATCTTCGGAAAATTTTTGAAGGTAAAACATAATAGTCTCCTCATCGGTTTCCCTGTCCATTCCAAAAGCTCCAAGCCCTTTATATTGCTGGATAAAATCATGTGTATCTTTTTTCATTAAAATTACTCCTCTGGATCAAATCCTTTTTCAGTTATAAAATGGATCGAACATGATTGCCTGAATTTACAATAAATTTTTGGATCCCTGCAATGGAGACACTCCTTGCAAAAATAGGTATCATATTTTGAGCACCTGTAAGATGTTTCCCTTAAAGGATGCTTTATACATTTTCCCATATAAACAGACTTCCTTTTACATTTTTAACAATTTATTGTTTTTTTAAAGGCTGGCACAAAAGATAAGAATGGGTTTTTAACAATCAGCCTGAAAGGCGTGTTGAATTAGATTGATGCAAAAATCACCATCTTTTTCAAGTACTTCAACTACATCAAATCTAATCCTTGAGTTAAAGAGTTGTTTCTCTTTTAAATAAAACAGAGCTCCGGTTATGATTTTTTTTTGTTTTGAATAGTTGACAGATTCCCTTGGCAGGCCTTTTTTTATACTGCGCCTGGTTTTTACTTCAATAAAACATATGCAATTATTGTCTTTGGCAATAATATCTATTTCTGCTGGTTTGGTTTGATAATTTATTTCAAGAATGGTGAACCCTCTGGCTTTAAGAAAAGATATGGCAGCCGTTTCTCCTTGTTGTCCCAGGATTTGTTTGTCATTTGCCATTGTCTGTCTCTTCTATCTTTTTTACCCCTTTAAAGGTCTGTCTGTGAATTGGGCAGGGGCCATGTTTTAAAATGGCTTCTTTATGTGCCCTGGTGGGGTATCCTTTGTGCTGGTAAAAATTGTATAAAGGATATTTTTCATGGAGTTCTTTCATCATGGCATCCCTTGTGACCTTGGCAATGATGGATGCAGCTGCTATGGAAATACTTTTTGAATCCCCTTTAATAAGTGCAGACTGATCAATGTCCATCTCTATGGTGAATTTTCCGTCAATCAAAAGAAAGTCCGGGGTAATAAAATCAGGAGAGTGTGAAAGATTTTGTACAGCGCGTTTCATGGAAAGTAAAGATGCCTGGAGAATATTTATCTTATCTATCTCCTGGTGTGAGGCAATGCCGGTTGCAACACAAATAGCCTGCTCCTTGATAATGGGGAAAAAATCAATGCGTTTTTTTTCAGACAGTTTTTTTGAATCTGTAATACCAGGGCAGGCAAAATCTTTGGGCAGTATAACAGCAGCAGATACAACAGGGCCGGCAAGGGGTCCCCTGCCAGCCTCGTCAATGCCTGCTATCAGTTTATATCCTCTGTTTAACGCTTTTGTTTCATATTCCCACATAAAAAGACCTGGGATAGGATTATCTGTATGAAAGAATATTTTAAGTTTTTATTCTTTCATACTTTGTTAAGGGCAGGCATAGCTGCCCAAGGCTATTATGCAAATCTTTTCTCTTTAATTCTGGCAGCTTTTCCTCTAAGGTTTCTTAAATAGTAAAGCTTTGATCGTCTCACACGTCCTTTGGTTACCAATTCGATTTTGTCAATAACCGGGGAATAAAGTGGAAATATTCTCTCCACACCTACACCACCTGTAACTTTTCTAACGGTAAAACGGGCACTGGAAAAACCTTTGGTTTTTTTAATTACAACGCCCTGAAAAATCTGGATACGCTCTTTTTCACCCTCCCTGATTTTCACATGTACTTTTACAGTATCACCTGAATTAAAATCAGGGATATCAAGACGGATTTGCTCTTTTTCTAATTTGTCAATTATGTTAGTCATCTCTTCCTCCAAATATCATCTGTTGTTAGCAGATAATGGTTTATCTGTTATTTAAAATTCTATCTAAATATATTGATGCAGCCGATCTGACAGAAAGGTGGTTGTATTCAGTGTTACCCTTAATCGGGTCTAAAATATAATCACAATTATCTATCAACTCTTCTGCCAGGCCCCATGCCGTACCAAAAATCAAGACATGGGAAGCTTGACTTTCAAGCTTTTGCCTTAAACTATCCGTTGTTATTGAACCAGATACCTTTTTTGCACTTGTGGCAATACTTATAACCGGCTCTTCTCTCTCTTTTTCAATCTCTTTGAGAGTATCTTCAAACGTTTTTGTCACCCTTATAAGTTCCAGGGCTTTTTTTCTGAAAGGGTTGAGCTTTCCTCCAACTCCTTTTGTCCAGTGATCAACAACCTGTGTGGCAAGCTTTGCCTGATCTTCATAGGGAGTTACAACAAAAAAACCTCTTACTCCAAATGTAATGGATGCCCTTGCAATATCATGCAGATCTATTGTTGTAAGGGCTGATCCAATGGGCTGGTCCTTCTTGTTCATCACAGGAAAATGGATCAGGGCCACGTAAAGGTTATTATTCAACATTTTTTATTTAATATGGGTTTATTCAATAAGGGTTTTTAACTCCTGAACCCATAATTTTACTATTTTTTTTTCTTCTATATCCAATTGGTTTTTTCCAAAAAGATCAGGTCTTTTTAAAAAAGTTCTTTGCAGTGAAGATTTTTTCCTCCACAGTCTGATCTTCTCATGGTTTCCAGACAATAAAACTTCTGGAACTTTTAGGTCATCAAAATTTTCCGGTCGTGTATACTGGGCATATTCAAGCCTGTCACTGGTAAAAGAATCTGATTGATAAGACTCCATGCTTCCCAATACACCAGGGACCAATCTTGCAGTGGAATCAATGATAACCATGGAAGCAAGCTCTCCACCTGTCATGACATAATCTCCAATGGAGACTTCTTCATCAATAAGATCAGTATATACACGTTCATCAATTCCTTCATACCTGCCGCACACAAAAATAAGTCCTTGTTTCTGTGCTTCATATTCCCTTGCTTTTTCCTGGTTGAATTTTATCCCCTGGGGGCTCATTAATAATACTTTTGACCCTGGGTTTTTTTTTCTTGCATGCAAAACAGCAGCCTGTAAAACTTCAGGCTTCATCACCATGCCGCTTCCACCACCATATGGCCTGTCATCAACAGTGTTATGGCGGTCCAAGGCAAAATCTCTGATATTGATGCTGTCTGCTGTTATCAGTTTTTTTTTAATGCCCCGTGAAATCATGCCATGATCAAAAAAAGAATCAAGCAGTTCAGGAAACAGAGTTAATACAATAAAATCCATTAATAATCCACTAAATCCTCGGGTAAATTTACTTGTATTGCTTCAGCATCAATGGATTTAATAAAGTGCTTATGCATGGGCACAAGGGTCTCATTTTTATTGTCCACTACCACCAGAATATTATGTGCCGCTGTTGGAAAGACCTCTTTAACCTTACCAATAAAGCCTTTTGTGGCATCAAAAACATCAAGTCCCAGTAAATCCTGCCAATACCAGGTACCTTCTTCCGGTTCTGGTAATTGGTCTCGATTTATAAGGATATCACTGCCCACAAGATTTTCGGCTAGAGTTCTGCTGTCAATACCTTTAAGGGAGAGTAAAATCCCTTTTTTATGGGGCAGTGCCTTTAAAATATCAAATGGCTGACTAAGGTCTTTTTTGGTTTGTAAAAGAACCTTTCTGCCAGGGCTGAAAGTATCAATGGAGTCGGCAAATGACCACACCTTAAGGTTGCCATTAAGACCATGGACTCCTGTTACTTTGCCTATGGTAAACAAAGATGTTTTGTCCATAACCTGTTTAATCCATTTCTTGTGTTTAATAATTAAAAATTCAAAATTGAATTATTCAATAATTAAGCTATTCAATAATTTCAAGGACCGTACGTTTTCCAAGTTTAGTTGATGCTGCACTTAGAATCGTTCTCATGGCTCTTGCTGATCTTCCCTGTTTTCCTATAACTTTTCCAAGATCTTCTTTGGCCACCTTTAGTTCCAGAACACAGGTTTGATCACCACTTACTTCTGCAACATTAACATCCCCAGGACTGTCCACCAGTGCTTTTGCAATATATTCTATCAGCTCTTTCATCTTTTCATCTCCATTTATACAGGCAGGTGAGAATAACTTGAATGCTAAGGCAGCAAGTCACAATAAGCTGCTGCCTAAGCCTGGGCAAAGCCTTTTTGTTTAAATATGCTTGCAACAGTGGTTGAAGGTTTAGCACCTTCCTGCAGCCAATAGTTTATCCTCTCCTCTTTTAATGTAATGGAAGCAGGTTCAACCATTGGGTCATATGTTCCCAATAATTCCAAAAATTTGCCATCCCTCGGGCTTTCAACGTCAGCTGCCACGATTCTGTAAAATGGTTTTTTCTTTGTTCCTTTTCTTGTCAATCTTATTCTTACGGACATATTTTATCTTTCTCCTTAAAACGGCAGCATGTTTCTCATTGATTTCATGCCGCCTTTATTAAACTTCTTGATCATTTTCATGGACTGGGCATAGCTTTTAAGAAGTTTATTAACATCTTGAACCTTAGTCCCACTCCCATTGGCAATCCTTTTTTTCCTTGACCCCTTAATGATGGCGTATGTACGCCGTTCACCAGGTGTCATGGAATTGATGATTGCTTCAATTTTATTAAATTCCTTGTCGCTTATATTTATGCCTTTGAGCTGCTTTTTATTTACTCCTGGTATCATACCAATCAGGTCTTTAATGGACCCCATTTTTCTCACTGATTGCATCTGATTCCTGAAATCTTCCAGGGTAAAGGCATTTTTTCTTAACTTTTTTTCAAGTGCCTTTGCTTCTTTTTCATCAACAGCATCCTGGGCTTTTTCAATAAATGAAAGAGTATCTCCCATGCCAAGAATTCTTGATGCCATTCTGTCAGGATGAAAAGCTTCAAGAGCAGTTGTTTTTTCTCCCACACCAATAAATTTTAATGGCTTGCCTGTAACAGCCTTTATGGAAAGGGCTGCGCCTCCCCGGGCATCACCATCCATTTTTGTCAGGATAACTCCGCTAAGATCAAGTGCTTTATCAAATGATCCTGCAATATTAACTGCATCCTGGCCTGTCATGGCATCGGCCACAAGAAGGATTTCCGAAGGATTGATTCCTTTTTTAATCCCCTTTAATTCAGCCATTAACTCTTCATCAAGATGCAGCCTTCCCGCTGTATCAATTAACAGGGTGTCACATCCGAGTTCCCTTGCTGCCAATTGTGCATCCTGACAAATTTTTAAAGGCTTCATGTCAGTTGTTGAAGCAAAAACTGGAATATCCAGTTGTTTGCCAAGTTTTTTCAGCTGATCAATAGCTGCTGGTCTGTAAACATCAACTGGCACAAGAAATGGTTTTTTGCCCTGTTTTTTTAGATAGCGGGCAAGTTTTCCTGCTGTTGTTGTCTTACCAGAACCCTGCAGGCCTATGAGCATAATAGAACCAGGAGATTTCCCATCAAGATCTAAACCCTGATGCTCAGATCCCATCATTCTGGTAAATTCTTCGTTTACAATTTTTATGACCTGTTGACCAGGTGTAAGGCTTTGCATTACTTCCTGACCCAAAGCCCGTTTTTTTATATCTGAAATAACAGATTTTGCAACCTTGTAATTGACATCAGCTTCGAGCAGCGCCATTCTGACCTGCTTTAAGCCTTCCTCAATATTTTTTTCATTCAGGGTGCCGTGACCTTTAAGTTTTTTAAAGACACTGTCTAATCGGTCACTCAAATTCTCAAACATAAAAACCTTATCTCATAATAATAAATCAAATCGTTGAAATTAGTATATATTCCGTGATATGTCAAGAAAATATTA
>CAZYDL010000174.1:0-7517 GCA_964646305.1 uncultured Desulfobacula sp.
GCACAATGACCGTGTGCGGGTCCCGAATGATATCCATGACCGCGCGCGGGTCAGGTTCGGTGCCCACCCGCTCTCGCCAGCGTTCCACAAAATGCTTAGAGAGCTTTATCATCTGCACCTCCTTTTCTTGCTTACCCTGGGCTTAAAATGCCTGCACGCCGGGTGAAACTCCTGGAAAATATGCTGATAGTGGTCTGAATCAGGCTGTTCGCATGTAAAAAGTGCTGGCAGGCTTTGAAAGGCCACAGCCCACATGCACTCACCACAACTTCGTTTTTCTTCCCTCAGCGTTCCCCTTACAACCCTGAACAGTGCAGTCATACAGTCCCCCTTTCCTTTATCCCCTCCCACCAGGGGAGGGGAATTCAGCGGTTCATTTTGTCGCAGGTTTTATTTGAATATCCTTTCTTTTAGCGGCCTTGCGTCCCCGCTTTATCAGAATCCGACCGAGGTCTATGGCCTGAGCCCCGGTCATGCCTATCCAGCGCACGGGCTTGCCAAAATCAAAAAAGACCTTGCCCGATCGCTCCAGTACGGCAAACCTGATCTCACCTTCATCATGCTCTGTCACCTTTCCATCGGGATAGCGGCCCGTGGCTCCCAGCTTGGCCTTTTTGTAAAGCTCTGCTATCTGATCTGCTATCTCATCTGCCAACTCTTGATTAGGACGCTCAGAATGATGCATGATTTCCTCCTTTCCTTCAGCCTTTCAGTTTTGAGCTTTCAGCTTTGAGCTCGTACTCATAATTCACCACCCTGTGCCTCTCCGCCCCTATCACCACCAGGCGGCTCTCAGGCCACTTAGAGACCACATCGCGGTTGATGGACTTCACCACCTTGATGGCCTCATGCCACCCCTGGGCCTCGATCTTGGGCAGGGCATCACGCGGGATGCGAACCTTGTAGCCTTCCGAGCGAAGCAGAAGGCCGTGGCGCAGGGTCACCTTGTCAGCCCCGTCAAAGATCTCAGGATCACGGGCCTTCATGAGGCCCTTGAGCTCCTTTTCACGAGCCGCGATCTCCGACCTGTAGCGGTCGATGTTTGCGGCATACCTCTCCCGGACGGCCCGCAGCTCTGCTTCAGCCTGGGCCTCGATGTCCGACAGTTCCAAACGTAGGAGCCCCAACTCCTCCAACAGCTCGTCGGCTCGTTCACGCGGCTTCATCACGCGCTCCCCGTAGCTCCAGGCTGAGCTGGCCCAGGAACTCGCCCAGCCCCAGGTTCTTCATACAGGAAACCATCTTCAGCTTCTTGAGGGCCTCCTGGGTCCGGCGGCTGAAAAACTCCTCCAGCTCACTCTCCGACCGGGCCAGATAATAGCCGCCCCCTGCGCGGGAGCGCGTCTCGCCAATCAGGTACCCCTCATAGCGAAGCTCGGTTATGAGGTAGCGGAGGCCTCGCGTGTCATTGATCCGGTGATTCCAGGGCTTGCCATAAACCCGCTCGTATAGCTCACCCATGCCGATTGCCTTCTCCCTGCCTACGTGCCGGGTAAGGATCCCCAGCACCTTGGCCTTCAATTGATCGCGGTTCATGATGACCTCCTTATCTTTTCCATCACTGCCAGGAGGCGTTTGAGCTTCGAGGCCTCCCGGCACCACTCCAGCCGGTCCGTGCCGCAGATACGGCGGCACAGGCGCGAAAAGCGCACATCCGACATCTTCATCTGTTCCTTGAGCCCCAGGGCCCGCTCCCGCAGGGCTCCCACTTGATCGGGCGTATAATTGCCTCGTTTAGGGCTCCAGCCCTTGCTCTGAAAGTAGCGCACCAGGCTCTCCAGCTCGCGGTTGCTGAGCGCCGCGGCCGATGCCACTCCGAACTCCCGGCGCAGGATTTCGCGGTAGTCATCATCCAGGACTCCCAGGTCTTTGATGGCAATGTGCACCTTTGCCAGGAGCCCCCGGCGCTGCTGCTCAGCTCTTGCTGTGGTTTTCACTTTGCTCCTCCAGCCATTGGTATAATTCTTCACCTAATGCCCGCCTGAGGTTTTCCGCCTGATGGCGGGCAATCTCCTCAGGGTCCGTAAAGTGAGGGCTATCATCAGGACCCTCACACTCTGTACCTGGCGGGTAAAACGGGCTCATTTCACAAACTCCAGATAAAACCCGTCCGGGTCCACCAGGCCGAACACAGCTTCCTTGCGTCGGGTCCCGTTAAGCGGCCTATCTCCGGTCTTACGGACATGGCCCGTCTTTAGCAGGCGGCGGATCAGCGCACGAATGTAGCTTTCGTCAGCATCTGTGAGCACCACGAGGTCCCGGGCCGCAAAGGTCCTCCTTGTATACATGGCCCGGTAAACCCTTTCCCGGACCCCTTTGCCTTTGCCGGTGTGCTCCTTACCGCAGTACTTCCAGCACCCGCGGGCTACATGGATCACCTCGCCCCGCCGGCGGAAGTCCCGAAGGGTATCCCGCACCTTAGCCACCTCGGTGTAGGATTGGACGCCTATCTCATCTGCCAACTTGCGGGGGCTAAAGGTGCCAAGCCTCTTGGCCGCCTCACGGATCCTCTGCGCCATTCCCGTCTTCATCTTCTCCTCTCTTTATACCTAATGCCTAATGCCTAACGCCCAACGCCCACCCTACACACCTCATCGATGACCTGATCGTTGACCTGTTTCAGCCCTGTGGCAGCCAAGATGCGCTCCACCTTGAGCGCGTCCTTGATGACCAGGCGGAAGTCGCCCTCTGCGTGGCGGGCAAGTTTTTTGGATTGGTCCGGCGTAATGGCCTGAGCCAGGGCCTTGCGGTAAAAATAAAGCACGTCGCTCGGCGTGATGGGACCGAATGTGACTGTGTCGCGGAGGCGCGAATGGAGCCTTCGCTCCTGGCGCAGCTTGCCAGCCAGGGGTTCCTCGCCCACCAGAATCACGGGGATGGTGAAGTGATCCGAGATATCCCTGAGCACGTTGAGATGCTTGAGTCCCAGGCGGTCGGCCTCGTCCACAATGATAACTTTGTGATTACCCGACAGTTCTGCCTTGAGGACCTCGTAGCAGGCAGAAGTGATCCGAGGCCTCACTCCGCCCACGACAAATGCCACCTCGCGGAGCACCGCCACTGGCGAGCCGAAATCCAGGGGCCGCACATAAATGGCTTCCGGAAACTGCGTTGCCAGACGCTCGCTTGCCGTGGTCTTACCGCGGCCTGCGCGGCCGATCACCGCAGCCATGTCAACACCGTAGCGGTTGGCCACGAGATCATTGAAAACGTCCTCAAATCGCTGGTAATTCTGCGTTGAAACAAATACATCTCTCATTTGACAGCCTCCTCTATCGCCAAACTTTCCTTGTACACCTGCCAGTACTCCCGTGTATCTTCGTCCATTGATGCCTCAAAATCCGCCTTGAACGCCAAGTCCTCATCGGTCACGCTGTGACCTTCAGCCTCCTGTTCCAGGATCCAGCGGTAGCGATCCCACTTTGAGGTGAATATGGGCCGCACAGGGGCAGGCCGGTAATTCTCGATCCGCTCCACGCCCGCCAGGATCTCCTCATCCGAGGGCCCGGATATCTTTTTCTGCTCCTCCAGCCTCTTTTGCTTGTCCTTGCCGGTCAGGGCGGGGGCTCTTTCCGAGGCCGGCACCTCTGAGAACTGCCTGTAATCAGGTATTCCCGAGGTGTAGCGCCTGTATTCCAGGATAAAGCCTTTACGGATACGCGCCTTTTCCGCGATCTTGCGCGAGGCAAGCTCACGGTCCTTCATGGAGCTGTACTCAACAGGCGTAGCCGTGCATAGATACCGGCCTTCGTGGAACACAAGGACCCACCCGGGGTCCAATGGATCGTAGCGGCATTCCACCCTCTGGCCGTCAAGGACAATCAGCGCTTCGTGTTCATACATGGCGCCTTGAAGGGCGATACGCCCCCGATCCACTGTGCGGCGTGCGCGAGGCAGGAAGATAAGGTCGATGGCCTCCTGGGAGACCGGACCGGGCCGCCAGCCCGCAGTGTAACGGGCTTGGAGCGCGTCCATAGGGGTAGCCTGCTTTGGCTTTGGCCGGCCCTTCCACTCTCTGAGAACCCCGCGGTGGGGGCGTTCCTTGTTGTAGTAATCCATCGCCCTTACAAAGGTCCGCGCAAACTCCCAAAAGGTGGGGAGCTTATTCCTGTCGGCCAGGCGCCTGAGCTCCAGTTGGTCGATTTCGTTTTCCTCTGCCGGTCCGGCCAGGTCCTTCACATAGCCCGGCACCATAAACACGCTCCGCAGGATCTGCTGGAGCTTGTGGAACGTGCCTTCGATCATCTTCGCCTTGGCATTGCGAACAATGGCCTTCTTGTGCGTGCCGGGGGCAATAACCAGGGGGTTGATTTCTTCGGGATCAAGATTCTCTGCATCAAAAGGAATATCCGCTTCACGTGATGCATTGAGCCCGATTGTGCGCATATCCCTAAGTATTCCCATGATATACCGGCTTTGCTCCGGTTTGCCCCAGTCGGTATAAATGGAGCCGAAGGCCCCGAAGACCATAAGCCCCATGCGAAGGGCCAGGCCCATGAGGTATGCATCATACTTGCGGTCCAGGGCCCCGCCATAAAGGAGCCTGGTGCAGAGGTCCTGCCACATGTAGCACTCGGGCCTGAATATCTCGCCCGTCTCCTCGTCCACGACCCAGAAGTCAAAGCGGTGTTGGTCGCCTACCAGTAGCTCAAAGGGCTCAAGGTCAGAATAGTCACGCAGCACAGGAGGCAGGGTGTTATCCAGAGCCCGGACCCCTCCACGTTGAAGCGCTATAAGCTGCGGGCTTGCCTTTTTATGAAACCACCACATGGCGCTTTGGTAAGTGCCAATATTCCAGCCGCGCTTTTGAGCCTCCTCGCATAAGACCTGATAATAGAACCTGATCTTATTCACCTTCCGGTGGCCGCCTTTCAGACAAAGGCCAATCCAAAAATCTATTGCCTCCGGGCTCCAGGTCCTAGGTTTGCCTCGTGTGCTTTTCGTATGCTTGAGGCCAGCGAGACCAGCCTGCTTGTAACGCTTGAGGTAACGGTAGATGGTCTGATATGTGGTGTCGTGTTTGACAGCGACTGCCTCGATCCAGGCCCGCTTTTTCCAACCCTTCGGGACCCGCTGCGCCTCCTGGACGATTTTGGCCCATTTGTGCACGCGTGGATCTTCAACCACATCCGGACCGACGGCCGTCTCCGGGCCCCATACAGGTAAATCTGGCACGGTATTTGCTATTTCATTATATATAGAAAGCTTCTTGTAGGCGGTTAGCTGTGCCTCGGGGGCAAGTTGAGGAATGAGAGAAACGGGAACAGCATCCTTTTCCGCAAGAGCCTTCTGGATGTCAGGCGGGAGGTCTTTGATGTGATACCGCCTGTCTCCCCTCTTGTTGATAATCTCGCATGGCCAGGATTCTTTTTTGGCTCGTTCAAGGAGAGACTGCTTCGTAATCCCAAGGGAATCTGCTAACTGGCGAGTGCTTACAACCTCGTTCATTTCCTGCCCCTCAATTCCTTTTTCAACCTCTGCATCTCAAGGATCATCTCATCCAGCTTACCTAAAGCCATTTGCCGCACCTCATCCCCGGATATCACGCGCGCTCCCTCGGCTTCAGCCAGCGCCCTGATAGGCTCAAGCGAGCCGGTTATACGCTGGACTGCATATATATAATAGGTGGGGATAGGGTATTCGGAGGGCTTACTGAGATAATGGTTGAACATGTGAATGGAAAGGTGTTTACCCCTTTTTGTATCCTCTTTGGGCCACCCGAAATAATCGTTGATAGCATCAACCATCTGCTCGCGGCTCAACCCGCTTTGCCGGATCGCCCTCTTTATGGCGGCAGCTATTTCAATACATGCCTCCTCAAATTCACAATGACTCGTGGAGGCCTCCGGCCCCTGCAATATTTCCTCTTTTAATTCGCGGTACTGCTCAATTTTATGGTCAAAGTCGAAACTTAGCTGATTCGGGTCTATTTTTTTCTTGCTTTTAGACATTGACCGCCCCTTATAAATAGGTTATTGATAACTCATAAAGACGCGACCCGTTTTTTTCGGCGTCTAGGGTTGAAGTAATAGGAAGGGAACACCTGGCGAGGGTCTAAACCCAGCTTTTTCGCAATCGCCTTAAAAACCCGGTCCGAGGGACGCGCCTCAGGGTGGTTTATGACCGCAGATACGTGAAATTCAGACACCCCAAGCTCCTGTGCGATTTGCTTCTGGGTGATACCTCGCTTCTTGAGGGCAGCTTGTATGTCTGCTGGATGCATCAGTTAACCTCCTGGGTGGATATATAAAAATGGATAAAATCGAAACAGCTATTAAGGTCCTTGAGGCGTTGCACGAGGAAAAAGAAAAGCACGGCTACATGGGAAGACTCCAAATAGATGACCTCGTAGAAAAGCTGCGTGTTGACAGGGAGGCCATTGAGAGGGTTGTCCATTATCTTCACGAGCGGGAGTTTGTGAGATGCAAGTCTAATGCGGTTGTGGATATAACGACCAAAGGCGAAGACGTTGTGGACGGGCCCTCCCTGTTTAATCCCCCTGGCAGACAGCATCAGATGAAGACCGAAATTTATGGGGGCACTATAGGCCAGGTTGTTCAAGCTCATAAGGTCACCTTCACCGCTTCTAGTCTTCTTGATCATCTGACCGATGAGATACGCCGTCAGTCTGACCTTGACGAGGACCAGAAGAAGTCATGGCTGGATCACCTGAGTTCGATGTCGAGCCATCCTGCGTTTCTGAAGATTTTGGATAAGGCATTGTGGATTCTGGGAAATCGTTAAACCAAATGCCGTGTTTGAGGTGTTGCTGTGCGAAAGCTTTGATTTGGGGGTCATCGCTTTTCGACGCTTCAATAATTAAAGAGGCAAAGAGCATGTCTGCCATCCTTCCCAGGCCGTGGCTGATCCCTGTAAGCTTTTTTCTAATTTGGTACAGCAGTTCTAATTCGCTTAATACTCGTCGTGGTATAAGGTCTTCTAGTTCTTTTTCGTATGCCATAGCGAGCTCCTTGTTTTTTTGGTGTTTAAGGTGAATGTCTATTTTGCGGTTAGAAATTGATAACAGTTATATGCGCTTTTTTCGAGAAAGTCAACCAAAAAAATACCTGACAAAGCATTTTTTTCGATTTTCTATTATTAACTCGTATGTATTTGGAATCGTTTGAAAAGTCCGTAATTACGTCTTTTTCACTTACCTGACGATTTACCTGACAAAATCGTCAGGCAGTTTTTCGGTGGAAAATGCATATTGGTGAACGCATAAAAACCATTCGCGGCAAGATGTCCCAAAAGGATTTTGCTACCAAGATAGGCGCAGGCCAGAGGTCTATCCATGACTGGGAGGCAGGAAAAGCGTCACCGGGCGCGCGGGCCCTGGCGGCAATACATAGGGTTTTTCATGTCAACGTTCATTGGCTTCTCACGGGCGAGGGAGAGCCTTATATTGATGATACCCAAGGGACTGAACCGGGCAGCGGGGGACCGGTGGACTACTGCTTCGTCCCGCTCGTGGAGGGTAGGGTCACGGCAGGACCCGAGGGCGGGCTCCTATATGA
>CAZYDL010000175.1:0-7486 GCA_964646305.1 uncultured Desulfobacula sp.
CTTATATGGTTTTTTATAAAAAACAGGTTGTTGCAGGGTGATTTTTTTAAAAATTTGTAACTAATCTGATTGAGTTAAGGAGAAAGCAATGCTGCGTTATCTGCGTGAAAATACTGGGAACTGGATTATTAAATTTTTTCTTGGGATTATTGTTATTGTGTTTGTATTTCTTGGAGTTGGATCATTTGGATCCAAAAGAAATAATAGTGTTGCAACAATAAATGATGAGCCCATCACCATAAAAGAATACCAGCGGGCATATAAAATTCTTGTTGATCAGATGCGGGCCCGGTTTGGAAAAAATTTAAATGATGATATTTTAAAAGCACTTAATGTGAAACAGCAGGCCATTGACTCATTAATTGATGAAAGACTTGTTTTATCTGAAGCACAAAAACTTGGAATTATAGTTTCTGAAACAGAGCTTCAGCAATCTTTGCTGTCAATCAAAGCATTTCAAAAGGATGAAATATTCAATTTAGAACAATATAAAAGAGTTTTAAGTTTAAACTCCATGACACCTGAAATTTTTGAAAAAAGCCAGATCAATTCTTTAATGCAGCAGAAAATCAGGGATATGCTGTTTGGTGCAATTAATGTATCTGACCTTGAAGCGCGTAATTGGTATCTCTTTCAAAATAATAAAATTGCTGTGGATTACCTCATGTTTAATCCTGGTGAATATACTGAGATTAAACCTGATATAGAGCAGATAAAAAATTATTATGTGGAAAATCAAGAAAATTATAAATCTGATCCTAAAATTCAAAGCATGTATCTTAAATTTTCTCCAGAAGACCATAAAAATGAGGCATCCATAAGTGATGTTTTGATAAAAGACTATTTTCAGGAACATCTTGGAGAGTATAAAACACCGCAAAAAGTTGAAGCAAGACATATTTTGATTAAAGTAAAAGAAGATGCTTTAAAAGAAAAAGTTGCAGCTGCAGAAAAAGAGGCCATGCAGATCTATCAAATGGCTGTTGATGGTCAAGATTTTGAAAAACTTGCAAAAAAATATTCCCAGGGTCCCTCAAAATCAACCGGAGGATATCTTGGGAAATTTGAAAAAAATGCCATGGTAAAGCCCTTTGCCGATAAAGTGTTTTCCATGAAGAAAGGTGAAATTTCAAAACCTGTAAAAACAATGTTTGGCTGGCATATAATTAAACTTGTGGACAGGTTTGAGGCTTTCACAAAAACCCTTGCCCAGGTTTCTGATACAATACGCAAAGAACTTGAAGTCCTTGAAATGCAGAACCTGGCTTATTATAAAGCAGGTGAGGCATTTGATTCTGTAATTGACGGGGATGATTTTGAACAGGTGGCTCTTATTGCCGGCAAAAAAATTATCACCAGTAATGAATTCAGTATTGATGGAGAAGGACTTGATTTAGGCGATGCAGCCGGGTTTGCAAGAGCTGCCTTTGAGTTATCCCTGGATGATATAAGTGATGTAAAACAATTTGGTGACTCCTATTATTTGATTAAAACCATTAAAAAAATTGATCCTGTTGTACTTGAATTTGATATAGTTAAGTCAACGGTTTTAAATGAGTTGAAATCTAAACTCCAGCAAGAACATGCAAAACAACAGGCTCAGCTATATCTTGCCAAAGCTCTTGATTTAAATGATATTAAAGCTCTTGCCAAAGAGCATTCATTAAAATTCAAATCAACAAAATTGTTTACCAGAGCTGGTAATATTGAAGGAATTGGCAATGCTGATGAATTTGTAAAGGCTGGTTTCTCTTTAAGTGAGAATAAGAAAATATATCCTGAAATTATTGAAAATACCCTGGGATATTTTGTTTTGCAGTTTAAAGAGAAACAGACACCCGAAGAATCTGAAATTTTAAAAAACATTAAGACTTTAAAAGAACAAATTCTTCAAAGCAAACAGGCCCGCTCCTATCAGTCCTGGATGGTCAATTTAAGAAAACAAAATAAGATTACCTATGATCCACTAATTTTGAGATAGTAGTTTTAGAAAGGGTCAAATGAAATATAAATCTATTATTTTCAAGCTAGTCCTGGCAGGGCTTTTACTTATACTCTCGTGTGCTCCAAAGTATAATCTTATTATCCAGTCTGATAATGGTGCTCCAATTGATCCCGGTATTGTTTACGGGCATCTTCCCAATGGGTTCCAGTATATACTTATGGAAAATACAACTCCCAAGGAGAGAATTAATATACACTTAAATGTTTTTGCAGGATCAATGCATGAAACCGATGAACAACAGGGAGTTGCCCACTACTTAGAACATCTGTTGTTTAATGGTTCAACCCATTTCCCTCCTGGAGAATTGATTAAATATTTTCATTCCATTGGAATGGATTTTGGTGCTGATGCAAATGCCCACACTTCATTCTTTAATACTGTTTATGATCTGAGTTTGCCAGACAGCACCAGACAACATCTTGATAAAGCTTTTCTCATAATTGAAGATTATGCTCAGGGTGCACTTTTGCTTGAATCTGAAGTTGAACGTGAGCGTGGAGTTATTTTGTCTGAAAAAAGACAGAGAGACTCAATATCCTATAGAACTTTTAAAAAATCCTTAGAATTTGAACTGCCCGGCGCTTTTTTGAATAAAAGATTTCCAATTGGCATTGAAAAGGTTTTAAACAAGGCTGATTCAAATTTGCTTAAATCATATTATGATCTATGGTACCGCCCTGACAACATGGCTTTGGTTGTGGTGGGTGATTTTAATGTTGAGCTTGTTGAATCCATGATTGTTAAAAGATTTTCAAAGCTTAAACCGCGAACCAAATTTTCCAGAGATGTTTTAAACACAAAATTCAAAGAGCATAAGGGAGTTGAGGTATTTTACCATTGCGAACCAGAAGCCAGCAGTACTGACGTTACAATAGAGACTATTTTTTGGAAACCCTTTGAAAGATTGACACTGGATAATATAAAGGCAACAACTCTAAATAGTATTACAAATGCCATCATTCAAAACCGTCTCTCAAGGATGGTAAACAAGCAAACTGCCAGTTTTTCCCAGGCATCTGCTTATTCTGGTTCATTTTTACATAATATTTCTTTGTCTGCAATCAATGCAGAATGTGATCCTGACAATTGGCCAGAGTGTCTTCAACAGATTGAAAATGTTTTAAGACAGGCTATTGAATTTGGATTTACCCAAAAAGAGCTGGACAGAGTTAAAGCTGATTCCATCTCTTCTCTTGAAAGAGAGCTTAATCAGGCTCAAACACGAAAAACCAGAGATCTGTCAAGGCAGATTCTGGCAACAATAAATACAAAGGGCTTGTTTTTATCTGAAAAACAGAGAAAAAACTTATTAAAACCCTATATTGAATCCATTACAAAAAAGGATGTACATCAGGCTTTAAAAGAGATCTGGTCAAAGGATCACAGGCTTGTAGCGGTTACTGGAAATGCTGTTATTCAAACAAAAAATCCTGAAACTATAATTCTTGATGTATTTAATGAAAGCATCAATAAAAAAGTGACTGAATACAAAGGGTTTGAATCAAAAAAGTTTCCATATTTAACAATACCATCTTCTATTCAATCTGGAATACAAACAAGGCAGGAGAATATTAAAGATCTTGGTATTACAAAGATTGAATTTGACAATAATATCAGTTTAAACCTTAAAAAAACTGATTTTAAAAAAAATGAATTCAAATTTAAGGTCTGTTTTGGACAGGGTCAAAAATCACAGCCTGCTGCACAGCCAGGTTTATCAATAATTTGTGAAAGTGTTATAGGAAATAGTGGTTTAGGTGATCTTGATGCCGATCAATTGGAAGAAGCACTGGCAGGAAGGGATGTAAATATTGGCTTTGAAATAGAGGAAAATCATTTTTCTCTATCTGGATCTGCCAATCCAAAGGAAGCTGAGCTTATTTTTCAACTAATTTATCACTATTTTAATGATCCAGGGTTCAGCCAGGAAGCCCTTGATCTTGCCAAAATCCGCTATAAACAGAGCTATGAAGCTCTAATGCTGACACCTGAGGGGATAATGCAAATTAAAGGAGATCTCTTTCTTGCAAAAAATGATCTTAGGTTTGGTTTGCCCCATCCTGATATAATTGACCAATATACCCTGGAAGATATTAAAAACTGGATAATGCCAAATTTTGTAAATCCTTTTATTGATATTTCCTTGGTGGGGGATTTTGATTCCCAAAATATGATTAAGCTTGTAAGAAAATATATGGGGGCATTGAAACCAAGAAGCAAAATTGCCAATAGACCAGTGGATTCTGCCAAAGTTAATTTTCCCAAAGGAGAGCGGCTTGAACTGATAATAGATTCGAAAATTCGTACAGGAGTGATACATCTTGCATTTTTAACAGATGATTTTTGGGATATAAAGCAAACCCGCCGCCTGTCAATTCTATCAAGAGTTCTTTCAGAACGGCTCAGGATTCTTATACGAGAAGAGCTAAGTGAAACCTATTCTCCCTATGCATATAATGATCCTTCCCTTGAATTTAACGATTATGGGGTAATGCATGCTGTTGTAAATGTAGAACCTGATCGTATTGAATTTGTTTATGATAAAATTAAGGAAGTCATTGATTCTTTAACTTTGCAGAATATTACACAGCAAGAGGCCCAGATATCTTTGAAACCTGTTTTAAATCATTTGAAAATTATTCGAAGGAGTAATTCCTATTGGTTGAATTCAGTCATGGCCAATTCTTCTGTTTTTCCGCAAAAATTTGACTGGGCCAATAATATACTCAATGATTATGCTGCAATTTCCCATGATGATTTAAACAGGCTTGTGAAAAAATATCTTAACATTGATCAAAGTGCTTTAATCATTATAAAATCAGGACAATAGGTTGAGGCCTTTTAAATAAGCTTTCACAATTAAATATTATTTAAAAGCCTCGGGTTATAAGAAAGATGCTTTTTTCCTATGATGAGAGTGCAATCAGTTTTTTTGTAACTTCTTTTAACTCTTCTGGTATTGTTGTGATATCATCAAAGGGGCGGGTTCCGTCCCTGTCTGAATTTACAATTTCATCACGCTCAGGAATAAAGCCAATAATTTTATAATCCGGCATACTGCTTAGTATCAGTTGTTCATCTTCCTTGGATTTGATCCGGTTGCCAAGGACAACAATATTTTTAATTCCAATATCAGTCCCTAATTTTCGTATTTTATCAGCTGCAACACGGCTTCTTTTGCCAGGATTTACAACCACAATAAGAGCATCCACAGAACCTGATGTTGCGCGCCCGAGATGCTCAATGCCAGCTTCCATGTCCATGACTACTACTTCATTTCTGGCAAGAACAAGGTGGTTCATCAAAGCTTTTAAAATAGTGGCTTCAGGGCAGATACAGCCGGAGCCTCCTTTTTGTACCGTTCCCATGACAAGCAGCTTGACTCCGTCTTTTTCAATGGAGAAGCGATCTGGTATGTCATCAACCTTTGGGTTTAAGGTGAAAAAGCCGCCCATGGTGCCAGGTTTTGCTCCTGTTCTCTCTGCAATCAGATCAGACAGTTCTGATATAGGAGTAATGGGTTGTGATTCATCAATGCCAAGTCCTGCAGCAAGGTTGGCAACAGGGTCTGCATCTATGGCAATAACTTTGGTATCTTTATTGGATGCGGCAATGGCTCTGGCTATTAAAGCAGTAATGGTGGTTTTTCCAACTCCGCCTTTACCGCCTACGGCAATTTTTAAACTCAAAATAGTACTCCTACAATATAATGGTAAGGTGCGAGAATGAGCAGTGAGGATATAAGAGGTTTTGTGGTCTTCCCTGCTACTCAGTTTTTGACCTTTAGGTTATAAGTTGTATTTTTTGCAGTTGTTGCACATTCAGGATATCTGCTCTAATATCTTTCCTTTATCATCAAGCAGGAAAATTTTATAGCTGTTTTTTTCTGCATGGTTCATAAGGTCTTCTTTTATGATGGCCTGGACTTCATATTTTTCATTCATAAT
The DNA here is from genome assembly GCA_964646305.1 of uncultured Desulfobacula sp. Classification (GTDB taxonomy): domain Bacteria; phylum Desulfobacterota; class Desulfobacteria; order Desulfobacterales; family Desulfobacteraceae; genus Desulfobacula. Next base: position 5,953 of record CAZYDL010000175.1, read on the forward strand.
ATCTTTGGGCATCAGAAGAAAGCATTGCTGTGCAATCTCTTTTGTTTTAAAGCAGGGAATAAAAGTGGCATTTGTATCCTTGTCAGTATAGCCCACAAATAGTGCACTGGGAGTGTCAGGATTTTGAACAACAATATAATACCAAGTGTCTTTAATGTCTTTTTCCAAGTTAAAATACTCTCCACATAAAAGCCCCTTGCACTTAATTATACAAAAAGAGCAGGGGGCTTTTTTGAATTAATAATTAAAAATTAAGGTATAAATCCTTTATTTAAAATTACAAACTTAAAATTCAAAATTATTAAATTTCAAGCCATGAATCAGAATAGAGGGTTTCACCCATGATAACCTTATAGGTTTTTGCATAGTCCTGCATTTCTTTGTCAAGGCTTGCAATATCAGGCTGATTTCCATCCATCATTCCATAAATAAGATCAACAATATCCTGACGTTCACCTTTTGCAATACTGGTCTGCTGTTTATCAAGGGGATCTGCAATAACAGATTTCATTCCATATTTTTCCAGCATAACCATGTAAGTCTGGTTTAAGATACCGCGCAGATGTTCTGGAGGACCATTGGAGATGTTTGAAAGACCGCAGGTAGATTTTATACCTGGTGCAATGTCCTCAAGCATCATCTGGAAGTTCAACAGACTCATTAACTGCTGCTGCTGAATATTAACTGGAGTGACAAGCCCATCCACCCAGATTCTTTCATTGGCAATACCTGCTTCATTGGCAAAATAAAGCAGTTCAACAGCGAGTTCTGCTCTTTCATTTTCGTCTCTTGGCAGGCCATCGGGGCCCCACAGCAAGGCAACAAAATCAGCATCGTGTTCCACAGCCATTGGAACCATTTTTTCATATCTTTCAGTTCTTGCCATGATTGAATTGATAATATGAGGCTTATCAGCAGGTTTACACACCTTAAGTCCTGCTTCAATTGCATCAATATTTGATGAATCAAGAAGCAGAGGCATTCCTGGTACAGCTTCCTGCACAACATTAACAACCCATGGCATTAATTCTGTTCCAAATTTTTTTGCAGGACCAAGGTTGATGTCAATGTAATCCATGCCAAGTTCTTTCTGTTTTACAACTTCTTTTTGGATGGGCTCAGGATTACGTTTGGCTGGATCTGCTTCTTTGAACTCTTTTCCAATAATAGTGGAAATGACATTCAGACTTTCACCAAAAAGTATCATGTTTTCTTCCTTTAAATTATTATGTTTAATTTATAAGCCAGGGCTGAGGTTTTGTTCACCCTTACCCTGGCTTTTTAATTGTCTGTGGTGTCTTTTATTGCTTGGTTTTAAGAAATGCTGCAAGATGAGCAGCTTCCCTTGGGCCGACTGTAATAGTCCATCCTGGAAGTTCCTCTTCAACATCACCCGCAATTGCTGCAGCATAACCTGGAATAATAAGCTCAGTATGTTTTACCTTATCCATTATTCCACATTTTTTAACAAACAATCCAACATCATCACCGCCAAATTTACCGGCAGCCCAGGCAGTAAGAACAGAAAGACCTT
>CAZYDL010000176.1:0-3305 GCA_964646305.1 uncultured Desulfobacula sp.
ATTGCCATTATTAAAAAGCTTTGATAATTTACTAATTATAAATCTATCACATATGAAAAATCCTTTAAAGGAAAAATAATGAAATTATTTCAAAAACTTAAGAATTTTATTCTTCAAATCAGGACTAAGATTCGTTGTTCAATAAAATATATGCTGGGAAACACCTATGACTATTTTTTATGTTTCTACCCTGGCAACAGCGGGTTTTTCACAAAAAAACTTATCAGACGGCTGGTAAACAAACTTGATTTTGATGATCATAATATAAAAAAAATTGAAGCTATTGATAAAGACAATATCATTGTCTTTGCAAGTAAGCATAAAAGATACGTGGATTTTTTATACTACCATACCAAGCTTAAAATCCTTGATCTGCCATACCCTCAAATTGGTTTTGATTTTAGATTTTTTTTCCTCTTGCCGGTCAAGCGTGTATTTCAATTTTTTTTATGCCACATTGATTATTTTCTTCACAACTTTAAAATTAAAGATGCCTACTCAACAAACTATGTTACAAAAGAATTAGTAAATGGCAAATCAGGCTTTATAAGCCTGATTGAAGAAGAAGACTTTTATAACCGCTTTATAAAAGCAAGTCCAGATCCTCTCTTTGTTATAATAGAGCTTCAGAAAAATATTAATAAGCCAATTATAATTATTCCTGAAAGTATCATCTATATTACAAAACCAATGAGAAAGGACCCGGGGCTGACTGATCTTCTTTTTGGAACACATGAGAAACCCGGGTGGATAAAAAGATTTTTAACCATATGGCGGCATCCTGACAAAATTAGAGTTGAGTTTGCCAGCCCCATTAATTTAAAAAATTTTATTAAGAGACCTGAAATTGAACAGCTTGATTCAGAATTCCAGGCCCATAGACTCAGAAAACATCTTGTTGATATTCTCAACAGGCAGATAAAAAGTGTTACCGGCCCTGTTTTAAAATCAAGACAGGAGATTACAGAAGATATTTTAACAAAAAAAGCATTGCGTGAATACCTTGCCGATTATGCTTCCGAGAATAACCTTACCCTGCAAAAAACCCATAAAAAAGCAGCTGTTTATATTAAAGAGATTGCTGCTAATTATAATTTGCAGATCATAAAAATCGCAAGCTGGATTTTAACATGGGCATTTAAAAACCTTTTTGATGAGCTCATTGTCAACCAGGATGAAATTAACCGCATGAGAGAGATATCAACCAAGGCTCCTCTTGTCCTTGTGCCATGCCATAAAAGCCACTTGGATTATCTTTTGCTGCCCTATGTCATGTTTCACAATAACATGCCCTGTCCCCATATTGCAGCAGGTAAAAACCTCTCTTTCTGGCCGCTGGGCCCCTTGTTCAGACGAGCTGGAGCATTTTTTATAAGGCGTACCTTTAAAGGAGCTCCTCTCTATTCAAAAATTTTCAGTTCCTATCTGGAAAAACTTTTATCTGAAGGGTTTAATATAAAAATTTTTATTGAGGGTGGTAGAAGCAGGACAGGAAAACTTCTCGCCCCAAAGCCAGGTGGCCTTGGCATGTTGATAAATGCCTATAACAGTGGTGCCTGTCCTGATCTCTATTTTGTACCAATATTCATAGGCTATGACAGAGTTCTTGAAGAAGCTGCCTATCTAAAGGAGATTGAAGGTGGCAAAAAAAATCCAGAAACCTTAAAAAGCCTGATCAGTGCCAGAAAATTTTTAAAGAAAAAATACGGCAAGGTTTATATGCGATTTAATGAACCCATATCCATTAAACAATATATTAAAGAGAAAAATTTTGATATCTCAAAAACATCTAATAAGGAGTATATACAATTTGTAAAAAACTTTGGATATAAGCTTATCAATTCCATCAATACCAACGCTGTTGCCACACCCCATGGAATTATTGCAAGTGCAGTGCTTAACTGCCCGAGAAACAGTTTTTCAAAGGAACTTATGACTGCAAGAATCAACACTTATATGAATATGTTGATTTATATGAATTCAGAGCTTTCAGAATCTTTGCTGATTGATCCAGACAACACCTTGAAATCAGTAATCAATACCTTTATTTCAAGGGATTTCCTTGAACTTGCAGATGAAGATGATGATGAAATGACTGAAAATACAATTTTTATTGTAAAGGACAATAAACGGGCTATCCTGGATTATTATAAAAACTCTGTGATTTCATTTTTTGTACATTTTGCCTACACTGCTGTTGCCATACTGGAAATTGACAGATTTCAATTTTCAGCTTCAGATCTTGTAACAAGGTTTAATTTTCTGGAAAAAATGTTTGTAGATGAATTTTTCTTTAATGATCAAACCATTGGGGAAGAGGAAATTGAAAGAGCCATTAAAGGATTTGTAAATGAAGGCATCCTTGTACCCGATGCATCTGATTTTGAAATGTTCAATATTACTTCCAAGGGTTTACGCAAATTAAAATGGTTTGCATCCTTTTTACTGCCATTCCTGGAATCATATAAAACTGCACTTTTATATTTTGAAAAATATGGCCCAGACAAACATACAGGCAAAGACAGGAACAAGAAAATCCAGTCCATGGGAACAAAGCTGTATAAAGGCAAAATCATAACCTTAAAAGAGTCCCTCTCCCTGATTAATTATAAAAATGCTGCCAAATTTTTCACTAAAGCTAAAATTGTCACCACTGATGATAAGATACAGAGCGATTCCTATAAAAAAATTATTGACCGGTTAATTCTTTTAATCTCCCTTTAAACAACATGAAAGCACTTATCCTTGCAGCCGGGTTTGGCACCAGACTTTTACCATATACCAGAACCATTCCAAAACCCTTGTTTACATTAATGTCAAAACCAATGCTTGAGCATATCATCCAAAAACTTGCTGACATAGGATGTGAGCAAATTTTAATCAATACACACCATCTGCACGTGCAGATAAAAAGCTTTATTAAACAAAACACTCATAATGATATTATTGAAACAATATACGAACCTGTTATTCTGGAAACCGGCGGAGCCATTGCCAATGCAAAACCTTTTTTAAAAGACAATCCTTTTTTTGTTATCAATGCTGATGTTATTTCAAATATTGACCTTAAAAAAGTATATGATTCTCATATCACATCAAACTGCCTGGCAAGTCTTGTTCTCCATGACCATGCGAAATTTAATAAGATTAAAATTGATGATCAGAATTATATTCAAAACTTTGATGCACAAAAAAATGGCCTTGCTTTTACGGGAGTCCAGGTTTTATCTCCTGCTGTTTTTGACTATTTTCCAAACAACCCAGGCAAATCAAACAGATCAGGCAAATCAGGCAAATCAGGCAAA
>CAZYDL010000176.1:3405-7476 GCA_964646305.1 uncultured Desulfobacula sp.
ATCAGGCAAATCAGGCAAATCAGGCAAAAAAATATTTTCAATTATTGACGTATATAAAAACCTTTGCAGGGACAATCAGGTAAAAGCCTTTGTTGATAAAAATATTTTCTGGTCTGATATTGGAACCCAAGATTCTTATTCCATGACCTCTCTTCTTTTACTTGCAGCATCGCAATTTAAAATAGCTCAAAGCCAAATAAAAAAGATAAAGATTGATCATCTTGCTGGTGATGGATCTGACCGGAACTGGTACAGAGCAAAATATAGTGGTAAATCTTTAATAATTTCAGATCATGGAATCTGCATGCCAAAAAGCAGTGAGCTTTTACAAATAAATGCTTTTATTAAAATTGGAAGGCATCTGGCATCAAAAAAACTGCCTGTTCCCCATATTCATAATTATGATATACTTTCAGGAATGGTAATTCTCGAAAACCTTGGAAACATTCATCTTGCCGACCTTGTTAAAAATAACCATGACAAATTTATTATAAAGCTTTATAAAAATGTTATTGATAATCTCATTGATTTTTCAATTCAAGGATTTATGGGGTTTAAAAAAGAGTGGGCCTGCCAGACTCAAACCTACTCAAAGGAGTTAATTCTTGAAAAAGAGTGCACTTATTTCATGGAAGAATTCATAGACAATTATTTAAATTTGAATTATTGCTTTAATGATTTTTCACAAGAATTTAATTATATTGCTGAACATGCAATTGAACATGGTCTTATTGGATTAATGCACAGGGACATGCAGTCAAAAAATATTATGGTGGTTTGTCATAAAGATATTTATTCCATTAATTTCATTGATTTTCAAGGGGCAAGGTCAGGGCCGCTGCAATATGATCTCGCATCTTTATTAATTGACCCCTATGTTAATCTTAAAGAAATAATAAGAGATGAACTCTTGCAATATACCATGGAAAGATTAAAACTAAACAGAAAAGAGAACCGGGATTTTTTAAAATCTTATCAATACTGCTGTTTAACACGGAATATGCAAATTCTTGGTGCTTTCAGCTTTTTAAGCCTGAAAAAAAAGAAAAAAAGTTTTGAGCAATATATTCCTGGGGCTGTAAAAAATATCAAAAAAACCATCATGGATATTAATATGGATAATAAAATTCCAAAACTATCAAAACTTGTTCAATTAATATAAGGAGTTATTCAAAATGGATAAAATAAATATAATGGTAAACGGCCTGCCTGGCAATGTTGCAAAAACAATGGCAGCCTCTGCTTTAAAAAATAAGAGCTTCAATGTAATCCCCTTTTCTCTTACAGGCCAGGAAATTGAAGAAAAAACAATGGATATTGAAGGAATTGGTTTTGAACTCATAAAACCTGAAGCAAGGGAGGATAAAATAAAAAAAATCCAATCACAATTTGCAACTTTCATTGCCATTGATTATACACATCCGACTGCTGTGAATTCAAATGCCCTGTTTTATACTCAAAATAAGATTCCCTTTGTTATGGGGACAACCGGGGGCAACAGAGAAGAGCTTGAGCAAGTCGTTAAAAATGCATCTACACCTGCTGTTGTCGCTCCAAATATGGCAAAACAGATTGTGGGATTCCAGGCAATGATGGAATATGCTGCAAATACCTTTCCCGATCTTTTTAAGGGTTATACCCTTGAAGTCGTTGAAAGCCACCAGCATGGCAAAGCTGATACATCAGGAACTGCCAAAGCAATGGTTAAATATTTTAATAAACTTGGACCTGATTTTAATGTAAATGATATTAAAATGATAAGAGATCCCAGGACCCAGGAAAAAGAGCTGAAAATCCCAAAAGGATTCCTGAGCGGTCATGGCTGGCATACATATACATTAAAGGCAGCAGATGGATCAGCTTTATTTGAATTCAAACATAATATCAATGGCAGGGATATTTATGTAAATGGTACTTTTGATGCTGTTATGTTTCTTGTACAAAAGCTTGAACAGGCAGACAATTCCAAAAAACTTTATACAATGATTGATGTTTTAAATAAGGCATGATCATTTGAGTCTCTATCTTAAAATAATTTTAATTCTTTTTGGCTTGGCTTATCTTATCAGCCCTGTGGATATAATTCCTGATCTTCTGTTGCCATTTATAGGCTGGATTGATGATGGTGTTGTCATTGGTACAATATTCTATTTAATCCGTTATGGAAAACTTCCCAATTTCTTTTTTAAAAAGCAAAGACCCTTTAAACAACGATATGGACATAACACTGAAAGCTCTACTTCAAACAAGAAGCAAGAACCCCATAAAAATAACAAATATCAACAGGGCAACAATAAAAGAGCATATAAATCCATTCCAACACCCCATGAAATTCTTGGTATCAGTCCCAATGCAAGTAAAAAAGAGATTCAAAGTGCATATAAACAGGCAATAAAAAAATATCACCCTGACAAGCTGTCCCACCTTGGAAAAGAGTTTTCCAATCTTGCCAATGAAAAATTCCTTGAAATACAAAAAGCCTATGACACTTTAATGAAAAGATATAACACTTGACAGACTATTTACAACTTGGTTCAAAAAAGATTGAGATTCAATGGCACCATAATTTACAAAACAATCAAGATGGTCAAAAGGGCCGTCCTGCTCTTATATTTCTCCATGAGGGCCTTGGATGCACCAGGTTATGGAAAGATTTCCCTGAAAAACTTTCCAAAAAAACAGGCTGCCCTGCCCTTGTTTTTTCAAGATTTGGATATGGCAAATCTGATGCATCGCCTCTGCCCTGGAAAATCAATTTCATGCATGATCAGGCATTAAAAACCCTGCCTGAAATTATTGCACAAGCCCAAATCAAACAATATATACTCATTGGCCATTCAGACGGCGGTTCCATTGGAATTATTTTCAGCGGCAGCCCAGGAATTAAAAAACTCAAAGGGTTAAAAGGCTTGATCACTGAAGCTGCCCATGTTTTTTGTGAAAAGATTACTGTGGACTGCATAAAGCTGGCAAAAACTAATTATGAACACCACAATTTAAAGCTGAAGCTTGAAAAATATCATGGGACAAACTGTGATAATGCTTTTTATGGATGGAATGATATATGGCTGAACCCAAAATTCATGTATTGGAATATTGAAAAATATTTAAATAAAATCAAGGTTCCCATGCTTGCCATACAGGGAAAAGATGATCAATATGGAACAAAAAAACAGATAGCATCCATTAAACACCGAGTTAACAAAATTGAAACTCACACGCTCAACCATTGCAGACACTCTCCACACAGTGATCAGCAAGAAATTGTATTAAACCTTATGGCTCAATTCATCCATAAAATTATTAAGGGCAAATAAAAATCTATTTATTTGAAAGTGATTGCAAATGTATCAGTTTCTTAAGCTTGATATTGTGTGTGTGACCTCCAGGTTAGTTTCTGCACCTTAATGACAGATAAGGGTTAGAGACCAAAGCTGCCATAGGCAGTTATTCAAGGATATTTTTTGTTGAGCGCTGACGTTCAAGCAACCTGTTGATACTATTTAAATAGTCTTTATTCTGACAGGGTTTTGATAGATGATCAATATTTTCATCTTTTAGTTGTAACTCTTTTATGGATTCTAAAAATTCTATATTTCCAGATACAAATAAGATGGGGATAGTTTTATTGGTTTTACGGATATGATGGTATACATCCATTCCATTAATGGATCCAGAAAGAATATAATCCAGACTTACAAAATCATATTCATTCCAGTCAAACATATCCATGGCAAGCTGTCCATTATTGGCAATATCAACTTTGTGATTGCATGGTTCCTGGGTTAAAACAGCGTATTGTATATCTGATATTGATGGTTCATCTTCAACAAGGAGAATATATTTTTCTTGTTGAAGCTCCAATTCTTGAATTTCTATTTTTTCTTTATTTGACAGTTCTCTTTGTATAATGGGAAGGCAAATAGTGAATTTAGTGCCTGAACCCTGTTGTGATTCAACATTAATACTGCCGTTATGAAGATCAATATATTTTTTTATATTGGCCATGCCATAACCGGTTCCCTTTATCCCAGGTTTATATAAACCCAATGCATCCATGCTTCCTTTTAA
>CAZYDL010000177.1:0-7454 GCA_964646305.1 uncultured Desulfobacula sp.
ATATTACCATGTGGAATCCTCTTTTTGATGCGGACATTCTCAAATAAACTTTATCTCCAAAATACTTCCTCGCTTTCATCAACGAGAATACTAAGTCAATCACGTCCCACCTGTGAGTAACATCTATGTCTACGCTTATTCTCCCCAATTTCAAGTCAAGTAACCTTGAAACGTCCATTACAAAAAAGTTATCTTCGAGGGGAGGGTGCTCTTCTAGGCGTGACCTTCCTTTTAACAATCGCTCTCTCTATTTCTCCTGCATATATTTCTTCAGCTAATCTCTCTGGAGAAATTATCCAATAGTATCTCGGCAAGGTGGCGTCAACCTCCATCCTTGATATGTCATAATCATGATCGTATAATTTCATGTAGAAATCCACTCTCCCCACCATCTCCGTTGAAATGTATATTTCCTTTACGTCAATGCCTCCTATGAAATCCTCTCCTGTAAGTCCCAATTGTCTTATTATGAACGCTGTATCTTCATCTTGCAATAACAAGGATTCGAACAACCTCGAAAAGTAATCCACCAGGTCGGTAACCCTGTTGTCTTCCATCACCCACGCTACAAAACCTTCACCAGTATACCTTGCATAAGCAAACAGTATTTTAGTATCCAAGTATCCTTCAAAATGCCTTTCCCTGCCGCCTTTTCCAGGCGTTGAGAAAGTGTGTTCTGCAGTGTGAATTCTTGCCCAAGCTTCAATAAATTGCAACCTATTTTTCTTTAATTCGGATATATCAATTGGATCTTTGGTCCATCCTTTCAAAGCTACCCAATATTCATGTTCTGGCTCTACTTCAAAGCCAGTTAATCTTTCAGAAATTTCCTCATACAATTCTACCAGATTATCTATTACTTTTACTTCGTAAAATTCAAACGGTAATAATGTCATCCTTTCTGGAATGTATTTTAACAAAGCTCTTTCTCTTCTTAACCATCTATAGGTTATGGTGCTTCTCAACCTCTCCAGTTCCATTCTTCTTCTAACGAGCTCTTCATATATTCTCTTTTCCTCCGCCGTCCAGGGAGGAAATACTTTTCTCTCCTGCCTCCATAGTTTATCAATTTCTTTCTTCAGGTTTTCTCTAACTTTAATAAGATGTTCTATGTTTTCTTCAACCCATTCGTGTAATTTGTATTTCTCTGAAAGTTCATAGTAATCTATTGGGACCCTGGTCAAGGTCATTATAAAAATATAATAAATTGCACGAATAAAAATATAAATGGCGGAGTACATCATCGACACGAACGTGTTGTCTTACTACATTTGGGGAAAGTTGATAAAGGCAAACGAAACCAAAGGTGGAAACATCCTCGTATTTTGTAGCAAGAAAGGAGGAGGAGAATACTCCTTGTACTCCTGTCAAATAAAACACAACAACAAGATCGTTGACGAAGTGGACCTGGCTGAGGGAGAAGTTGAATCGCTGAAGAACACGGCTGATGGTTACAGGAAAATTGGAGAATCGTACGAAATATACTTCAATGAAAGTTCCGTTAACAAGTTGAGAAATGCTATATCCAGGATAAAAAACATATGCTCCACCAACGACTGTTACGTTCCTCCCGAAATACCGATTGCGTTCAAGGATGGAAACATAAAAGACCTGTTCAGGCAAAGCATAAGGGGAAGAATGGTTTTTGCTCCGCAAGAGAGAGAATTTAACAAGCGATTGAGAGAGTTCTTCAGGGAAGTGAATGCAAGGGTTCTCGTTGACGGCGATTTGCTTAACAAGTTAGAACCAAGGTATAGGAACTTGCTCCTTGACAACATTAAAAGAACGGTTGGAGACGAGTACCTGTACAAGGACGAGGAAAATAGATTTTATCCAGTGGTGAGGATAACTGACGGCAAGAACGTGGTAACATACGACACCAAGTACAAGGTGCTGAACATCAATGGAAGGTTGGTCAAGCTTGATGAGGAGACGTTGAAGAAGCATCCCGCACTCAGGAACGTTGTGGAAGTCCTGGAACGATCACCTTACGACATTAACAAGATACACGAAGCCTTGAAGACGCTTTATCATTCAAGGATAAGAGATTTCAGGATAGAAAAATCGAAAGAGTTTGAACCAGAGAAGGCATACATAGACAGCTACTTGGTATCGGTGGCACACGGTGACGTTAAGGTAATTACTGCAGACAGGGGATTGAAGACTGGTTTCACGTCTTCAGTCACTCCACTAAACAAGGAAAACATTGAGCTACTTTAAGGATGGTTTTTGGATTTTTAAAGAAATTAAAAGGAAAAAAGAAAGAGGAAGCTAAAGAGGAAAAGAAAGAAGATAAGAAGAAAATAGGTACTTGTGAAGTATGCAAGCAACCAATATTCGAAGGAGAAAAATACAAAACAATAACATTTGGTGGTCAAAAAATGAAAATACACGTCAAGTGTTTCAGACAACTTAAAAAAACGGCGATGCAATTGGTAAAGGGAGGAATGTTCTAAAAAACAAAGAGAATCCAATTTTTTTTAGCAAACCTGTCCAACCTTTCCTCGCTGGCATCCTTCAGATATATCACGTAGGATCTTCCAACAATTTTCATCCCTATTATGTCGTGGTTGTATAGTGCCACCAATATCAAGAAAATCTTATCTTTCCTGTAAAGGTACTTCTCCCTGAGCTTTTCTATTAACCCTCTAGTGGTGAGTTTCCTCTTGCTTTCCAGTATCTCAACGACCGTGCGTGCAAAGTTCTTGGCTCTATTTACATACTCCTCCATTATAACAAGCAAAACAAGTTAAAAAATTAGAGGAAAGTAAGTTTACACCTACCAAAACCCACATTTTTCTTAGCACCAATTTCTATTTCCTCTTCTTTTTTTGTTATTTTACCATGCAGAATTTCCAGTTCAAATTCGAAGGTAGATCCAGGTAGCACGGATTCGTAGAATACGGGCACTTTCTTATTGTTTACCGTGTATAAGAAGTTTCTTAACCCTATTTTTACATCGTTGGGTTCTACTTTCTTCAATTTAATTGCTATTCCCAACCTCTTGGATAATACTATCCTCAACGGATATGCGAAGTACGAGAACCAGTCTATGCTTTTCGTGTCCATAAAATCTGTCCTTGGGAACAGGTAGTCCAACTTGATGTATCCTTTCTTCAACAATTCTTCTTCAATTTCATCTTTCTTTTCCTCAATCAGCACCGTTATGTCCTTCTTGTTCTCCTTCGATTTGTTCACCTCTTTCTCAACCATAGCCCTCACTCTTTCCAAGTCAACGAGCACGTGATCTTTCCAGTCGTACGTCGCAAAGAGCCTAAAGCTGAACTGCTCCTTTTTTAAAGACGCCAAAATGGGTGTAATAACTTCCAACCTGGCTTTTGCCCCACCCATTATAAAAAAATATACCTCCACAGATAAAAAGCTTTTTAAGTATTTTCGTAATTTATTAGTGAATACTGCAAGTATATAACTAATAGGGAATATTTCGTTCTGGTTTTCATATAAGGTAATGGAGGATGCCAACTATGCCAAGTTATATGTCATTTATCTACCCGTCTCATTTAATAAATGCCAAATATGTAATACCATCTAATGAATATAATGTCTGAACAATATCATTCGCAATATTTCAAATCTTCAATTAATACTTTCGGATGTCATGTAAGATATCCAAAATCTTCAATTAGTTTCTTCAGTTCTTCTTTGCTTCTCAATATCTTCTTTCTTCCATCTAAGAGCTTGACAATAACTCTTCCATCAGGTAGTGTCATTGTGTCCAGGTACTGGTACATCTTGTCTAGTAAGTATTCCCTTGCTCTGTTCTCGTCCAGGAAGAACACTGCTTTCTTTTTACCGTATTTCCTCAAAACTCCAATGTTCACTAACCTTCTAATGGATCTTTCAATGGTGTGCCATTCGTATTTTTTCTTAGCGTCTTTCCACATTTTCTCCTTGTAATAGAAGTGGCGTATGCTATTGTAGGTGAAAAATCTGTTTCCCTTTTCTAGAAACTTTTTAATCAATTTGATTGTGAACACTTCCGCATCCATTACAAAAAAACAAAAAAGACAATATTGCCTTTTACTCTTTCAATGCAACCATGTACATCAACGTTAGCAGGAAGATGGTGGATACGCTAATCAACGTCCAAAACTCGCTTATGTTGTACGACACTATCTCGTTCATGATGTGCAACGATTCCATGAGATAGTACAGTTCCGACTCGTTCTCGCTGAAGTTGCAACTTGCAACCGTTTCCCCCTTGCAACCAAGTATGTCGCACTTTACATCAATGCTAATGTTTTGACAGCCAAACGTCTCGTAGATCTTTTTATGCACCAATTCATGCTGATACACCTGGTAATATACAGCGATGCACAATAACGCACAATACACTCCTATTATTAACGAAAATGTCAGCAACCTTCTCATTACAAAAATATTAGTTCAAAAAAGGAGGGAGATATGGCAAGCAAAGAACTCTATCCATTTTCCCATCATACTTGCAAACCATTTTTACCAGGTAATAGTAATTATCAAGGTAACCTATCTTTCTCGTCTTGTTCAACAAACCATCGTAACACTCCACGTACACGTGTGCTATGCTGACGTTCGTCTTGTTCACTCCAACGTACACGTACCACTCGGAGCTGTTGCACAATGTTGCCTTGTAAATGTTTACAGTCCTGCACCATTCAACCTTGTTATAAACGTCGTACAGGTAACTCTCGAATGCAGTTTGAGACATTATGCACAAGGCAGACACACACCACACAGTAGCTGTTACCAGGGATGCAAACAACAGCGTTGCCAACTTACCAACACTCCCTTCTCTTGCGTTATATAGCCGAATTACTAGGTAATGGTACAGGATGATTGACAAGAAGATAGCCAGGATTTCCCACATTGTGAAAGGTTAAAAGTCTACTTGTATCTACTAAACTCCTCGATGCTGTCTATCACTTCTATCATGCTTTTCAACATTTTTCTAGCTTCCGCTGGTTGAAGGATTATTGGCATTAATTCTTTTCCAATGCAGATCTCCACTTTCTTGTCTTTCGTGATGTGCAAGGTTGCTAACTTATCCTTTTCGTTCATGAAATCTACTATAATCTTATCATCTAACTTGTATGCCAAGTATTTGCCTCGCAGCTTCTTGAACAAACCTTCCAAATCAACCCTCGCCATTACAAAAAATTAAGAGTGGAGGAGGTATTCTCTAAACCTGTTTGAGACCTTCAAGTACTCCTGGACGTGTTGCGTCTTGACTCCATTTTCCATCAAATTCTTTGCAATCTCGTAATCTGCGAGAGCCAGGTACTCGTGTTTCAACCTGGTATACAGGTACGATTTCAAGTGCGGTTCCACCGATCTTGGAACTTTTTCCAATTCTTTTTCTATGTATTCTGAAATTACGCTTATCTTCTTTTTCTGCACGTCTATTCCTTCCAGGATCTCATCCAACAGCTTTTTCCTGGAAATCCCCCTTCCTCTCATTATAATATTTGATATAATTTAAAGCGTTTCTCTCTAGTCACGAATTCATCTGAATAATTATTCGTGACTGTCATCGAACATATCTTTCCCTCCGAGCGTATCTCATTAGGGAGCACAGCTCCCTTCGACACAAACATCATCGGGCTGTCGAGAGGCACGCCAACCCCTCCCATCTTTTGTTTAGCTAAGTTTAAAGTAGCAACAAAATCTCTTTCCCATATTATACCGCATTTAGGACATTTTAAGTATCTCCCGTTCAGGGAAACCCCCATCATCACGGGTCTAAGTTTAGATCCACAAATAGGACATACTTTCGAAGTATTAGACGGATCAGTATATTCAACAGGAATGCCCGTCCACTTAGCTTTATATTCCACTATAGATTGAATCTTTCTTAGATTAGCTAACATTACTTTTCTTTTTATTTTCTTACTTCTTATTTTATCCTTAACATTTAGCTTTATATTTTTAATACTCTCCATAACTATCTCTGCGTTGAATGTCACCGCAATATCTATGATGTATTTAGCTAGCTTGTGAATTAAATCCTCCTTCCTAATTTTCCATCTTCTCAATCTCTTCTTCAATATTTTTCTTACATATTCTGGTAAATACTTTGGATTCTTACCAGAATATAACTTAGACTCTAATTCTTTAGCTATGTGCGTATAAGTATTATCGATTATTTCTAACCTCTTAAGATCTAAGTATTTGGAGTATAACAACTCCTTAGTTTGCTTGTCAAATATGGACAAGACAAGATACCTCGAATTGGCATCAATAGTCATAATTCTATGTTTTTCTCTAAAGGTTACAGATTTCCTAAATGGAATATATAGTTTAACTATTTTCGATTCTTCATCAAATTTAATTACAACCTCTCCTAACTTTAGAACTCCACTCTTATATGCAGAATACATTATGTCGAGAACGGGAGTATATTCAATTGGTATTGATATCTGCTTACCCTTTGCTATCTTTACTATCAGATAGAAACGATCTTTGCTCGGAGACTTGATTAATCGAAATGAGGATGCAGATTCGTTATAGTTCTCGTGATATAGTTTAATGAATATCGATTGTATTTCTGGTTTGTCTTTATTAACCAAATTCTTCTTTCTCCTTTTCTTGAAGGATTTCCATATGGATAATGCTACTCTCATTGCTACCTTGCGATATCTCGTGCTTATAATATCATCAGGGACTACCTCTTTAGATCTGGTATAATATAGCTGATGTAGTCTTCTCTCAGAAGTTATGTTGTCTTTTACTATCTTGTCGAGGAAGAAGGATACGAGCTTGGTAAAGTTTTCAGATAATACGCATAACTCAGAGTATTTTCTGTTAGTTAGTGGGAGAGAATAGGCAAATACAGTTCTAGTTGCTGTTTCACTACAATGAGACATCTGATAATTCTTCAGATATTAAGTTTTTTAATTTCTCTACTTTGTGACTGCGTTTTCCATATATTTTAGCTGCAAAGCTAACCACTATTGATACAAAATCTTCAACGAGTTCTTCTAAGTATGTTTTATCTTTATCATCCATAATTGGATGTATTTTAACTCCAAATTGCTTAAAGAAGTACTCTAAATACTTGTAACCAAATCTTGTTAGTCTATCTTTATGTGTTATAAAGACTACATCTACTTTCTTATTTACTACATAATCAAACAGTTTTCTTAATCCTCTTCTATTTTCATTCAATCCAGAACCAACATCGTAAATTACATCTACTATCTGATATCCTAGTCGTCTTGCTGTATTCACGAGAGCATCTATTTGTCTATCCAAATCACCCTGATCCTGCTGTTTTTTAGAGGATACTCTTGCATATATAATTGCTCTATTACCTTCTAATCTTACAGGTTTACCGATTATGCGTTCTATTTCCGAGAATGGTACTCTATATCGACCGTTTGGTAGTTTTATAACTTTTATTTTTCCAGATGCAACCCATCTGCGATAAGTTGAATATGATATACCGAGTATCGTGC
>CAZYDL010000178.1:0-7442 GCA_964646305.1 uncultured Desulfobacula sp.
CCCTATTCTTTCCATGGCAGCAGCCACTGCATGTAAAAAAGAGTATACCCCTGCCCTGCCAGCCTGCTGTGCCATTGAAATGATACATACTTACTCTCTGATTCATGATGATCTGCCAGCCATGGATGATGATGATCTAAGACGTGGACAACCGACCTGCCATAATAAATTTGGAGAATCCACTGCTATTCTTGCAGGTGACGCGCTTTTAACCCATGCCTTTAAAATTCTCGCTGAACCAGAAATTCTCTTTAATAAATTTCCTGATATTCAAACAAGGCTTAAACTCATTTCTAAAATTTCAAAAGCTGCTGGTATTGAAGGTATGGTTCAAGGCCAAATATTGGATATGCAGGCAGATCAGGGTAAAAAATTATCTGAACAATCCAAGTTAAAATACCTTGAAAAAATTCATGCCCTTAAAACAGGCAAAATGATTATTGTCAGCGTTGAAGCAGGAGCTTTAAGTGTTGGTGCTGACAATGAACTTATTGATCAGTTAAATATTTATGCCAGAAAAATTGGTCTTGCTTTTCAGGTTGCAGATGATATTTTAAATATTGAGGGTGATCCTGTAAAAATGGGAAAGGCTGCAGGGTCAGATATAATAAATGATAAAATGACCTTTCCTGGAATAATTGGACTTGATGAATCAAAAAAATATGCAAAAAGCCTTATTGATGACGCAATTAAAGCTATTTCTGAATTTGATGAATCAGCACAACCATTAAGATCCATTGCCAGATATATAATTAACAGGGACCACTAATATAATAAACAATGAATTATTAAGAATAAGACCAATTTACTTGCCTCCTAAATAATTCATTACTTACTATTAATTATTAATTTACTTAAGGCCTATATTTTGACCCTTATTGACACGATAAAAACTTCAAAAGACATTAAACAACTCTCCAGAGACGAGCTCAAAACCCTTGCTGAACAAATCCGACAAAGAATTATTAAAGTAGTATCAAAAAATGGTGGCCATCTTGCCTCCAGCCTTGGAGCAGTGGAATTAACCCTTGCAATTCATTATGTTTTTGATTTGCCACAGGATACCTTAATCTGGGATGTTGGACATCAATCCTATGCACATAAAATTTTAACCGGAAGAAATGACAACTTTGATACTCTTCGTCAGTATAAGGGCCTGTCAGGGTTCGCAAAAATGAAGGAGAGCCCCTATGACGGTTTTACTGTTGGCCATGCCTCTACTTCAATTTCAGCAGGCCTTGGAGTGTGTTATGCCAAATATTTAAACAAGGATGCTTCCAGAGTTATCTCTGTTATAGGTGATGGTTCACTTACTGCGGGCCTTGCCTATGAAGGATTAAACCAGACCGGAGATTTAAAAAAGAATCTCATAGTTATTTTAAATGACAATGAAATGTCAATATCTCCAAATGTCGGGGCATTATCTTCTCTTTTAAGCCGTACTTTTTCTGCCAGATATCTTCAGGATCTGAGAAACCGTGTTGGTGCTTTCTTTAAATCTTTACCAAAAATTGGTGATGATATTTATAATATTCTTAAACGTTCTGAAGAGTCATTTAAAACTTTTATTACGCCGGGAATGTTGTTTGAAGCTTTTAATTTTGATTATTTCGGACCCATTGACGGACATAACTTTGATCATTTAATTGATATTCTAAACAATATAAAAAATCATGAAGACCCTATTCTTTTGCATGTGATAACAAAAAAAGGCAAAGGGTATGCGCCTGCTGAAAATAATCCTGTCTATTTTCATGGAGTAGGCTCTTTTGCTATTGCTACAGGTAAATCCAATAAAAAACCCAATGGGATTCCAAGCTATACCCAGGTTTTTGGCTCTCAAATGGTAAAGTTGGCAAAGAACAATGATAAAATTGTTGCCGTCACTGCTGCCATGCCGGAAGGTACAGGCTTAATTGAATTTTCAAAAATTTATCCCGACAGATTCTTTGATGTGGGTATTGCAGAACAGCATGCTGTCACATTTGCAGCAGGCCTTGCAACCAAGGGATTAAAACCTGTTGTTGCTATTTATTCCACATTTTTGCAAAGGGGTTTTGATCAAATACTTCATGATGTCTGCATTGAAGGACTTCCGGTTGTATTTGCCATTGACAGAGGTGGTATAGTTGGCGAAGACGGCCCCACCCATCACGGTCTTTTTGACTACTCATATCTTCGGTGTATGCCAAACATGACAATCATGGCACCAAAGGATGAGAATGAACTTGCCAGAATGCTTGTTACTGCTGTTAATCATGATGGCCCTGTGGCATTAAGATATCCAAGGGGCATTGGAACAGGAATTAAAATTGAGGATAATCCAAAACCTTTGGAAATAGGAAAAGCCCAGGTAATTGAAGAAGGTGAAGACCTTTTAATAATTGCCATTGGCAAATCAGTGTGCGAGGCAGCAAAAGCATCAATTGCCCTAAAGGATAAATCAATAAATACAACCATAATAAATGCCAGATTTGTCAAGCCTCTTGATGCAGAACTGCTTATTAAATATGCATCTAAAATCAAAAAAATTATTACAGTGGAAGAGCATGTACTTGATGGAGGGTTTGGATCTGCTGTTCTTGAAATGCTCATTGACAATGGTGTGTCTGACATTAAACTGAAAAGAATTGGCATTAACAACACCTTTGTTGAACACGGCCCACAGGATGTTTTAAAACACGATTATGGAATTGACAGCCAGGCTATTATAAAGACTGCATTACAACTTCATGGCACAGCACTTGAGTAATTCATTAAAAAATAAATCCAGACTTGATTCTTTTATTGTTAAAAAAGGATTTGTAAAATCAAGGCAGCGGGCAAAAGCAATTATCATGGCAGGCAAAGTCCTTGTGGACGATTGCCCTGTGGATAAACCTGGGACTTTAATTAAAAATAATGCAAAAATCATTGTAAAAAAAGATGACAATCCATTTGTCAGCAGAGGAGGCTTAAAACTTGAAAAAGCGTTAAAGAGCATTCCTCTGTCCGTAAAAGATTTAACCTGCCTTGATATTGGGGCCTCAACCGGAGGGTTTACCGATTGTCTGCTTCAAAATGGTGCTGGAAAAGTTTATGCTGTCGATGTTGGATATGGACAGTTTGACTGGGCCTTGAGACAGGATCCAAGGGTTGTGGTAATAGAGAGAACCAATATTCGTCATATGCCCTATGAAAAAATCAATGAAAAAGTTGACATAATTGTAGCAGATACTTCATTTATCTCCTTAAAAATAGTTATTCCAAGTGCTGAAAAATTCATGGGGCATGATACAAAGATACTGGCATTGATTAAACCTCAATTTGAAGCAGGAAAAAATAATGTGGGCAAGGGTGGTGTTGTGAAAGATTTAAAAATAATAGAACAGGTTATTCAAGATTTAGAATGTTTTTTTAAGGAGCGTGGATACGGGGTAAATCAGGTTATCCCCTCCCCTATTCTGGGTCCTAAAGGAAACCAGGAATACATTATTTCTTTAAATTATAAAGAAAATTAAAATAACACTATTAATTTTATCTGAATTCTATTATTTAAGTTAAGACTTTAGGGCTTTTGAATAGAAGAATGTAATTCAAAGGTTTGACATTTTATTAATTGTTTATGTGAAAGGATAAGCTTTTTTATTCTTTCATTTGTCATGTGGCCGTTAGGTTATCAGATCAGCCACATGGCGGTTAAAAGGAGCAGTGATGAGCGAAGAAATTAAAGCCATGAGAAATGTGGCCCTGGCAGGTCATGGAGGTGCAGGCAAGACAACTCTTGCTGAGGCTATGCTATTTCAAGCCAAAGTGAGTAAACGTCTTGGAAGAGTTGAAGAAGGCAATACTGTCATGGATTTTCAACCGGAAGAGACCAGGAAACAGCAAAGTATTAATACATCATTTATTAAATATACACATAATAAACATACTATTACTTTAATGGATACTCCCGGTGATCAAAATTTTTTCTCTGCTTCTAAAACATGCTTTCCTGTGGCAGACTGCATGGGATTTGTAATAGATGGAGTCGGTGGACCTTCCGCCATGACTGAAGAAGCAGCTTCTAGTGCTCTGGAATATAATTTGCCTGGTTTTGTAATTGTCAATAAACTTGATCGCGAAAGATCTGATTTTATGACGTGTATTGAAGCCTGCAAAACAGCACTTAAAAAAAAGATTGTTCCAATTTATTACCCCATCGGTTCTGAAGATGGATTTAAAGGTTTTGTAAATGTTATTACAGGTCAAGGCTTTGAATATGATGCCGACGGCAAATCCATAAATGTTGATATTCCTTCTGAGATGTCTGATGAGATTGCCATGGTTAAAGAAGAATTTATTGAGAATGTGGCCGAGCTTGATGATGACCTGCTTGAAAAATATCTCGAAGGCGAAGATATAACCCAGGATGAGATAAAGGCAACCTTTAGGCAGGGAGTTCTTGATGCCCAATTTTATCCTGCCATCTGCTGCTCTGCCACAAAAATGATCGGCACTGATACTATTTCAGATATTATCAATGATTACATGCCTTCTCCTCTTGATAGAGGTGACTGGACTGCAAAAGATGCCAATGGTGAAGATGTTGTTATTTCACCTGATCCCGACAAAGAATTTTGTGGGTTTGTTTTTAATACAATTGTTGATCCATATGCTGGAAGGCTCTCTTTGTTTAGAGTTATTTCAGGAACCCTTGGCAAAGAGGGTAATATTGTTAATACTACTAAAGATACCAAAGAGAGGTTCTCACAACTTCTTGAAATTGCAGGCAAGGAACAAAAAACTATTGATACTGCCCTGCCCGGCTCCATTGTGGCTGTGGCAAAACTGAAAAATACTTTGACCGGTGATACATTGACCAGTGGCAAAGATATTCGGATTCCAGCACCCAAACCATTGCCACCAGTAATTTCCTTTGCAATTTCACCTAAAGAGAAAAAAGATGAGGATAAGATTCATGAAGCTGTAAGAAAAATTCTTGAAGAAGATACAGGCCTTGCACTTGAACGAAACGAAGAAACCAAACAGACAATATTGTCTGGCAGGGGCCTTGTTCATATAGAAGTGACAGCAGAAAAAATTCAAAGAAAATTTAAAGTTGGTATGGATATTGAGACACCAAAGGTTGCCTATAGAGAGACATTTAAGAAAAAAGTCCGTGTCCAGGGAAAACATAAAAAACAGTCTGGCGGACATGGACAATATGGCGATTGCTGGATCGTTCTTGAACCACTTCCAAAGGGCTCAGGTTTTGAATTTGTGGATAAAATTGTGGGTGGTGTGATCCCTAAAAATTATATTCCTGCTGTGGAAGCAGGAGTTAGAGAAACTTCTAAAACCGGTATACTTGCAGGATTTCCATGTGTTGATTTCAGGGCCACCGTTGATTATGGCTCCTATCACTCCGTGGACTCCTCTGAAATGGCTTTTAAAATGGCAGGGACTCTTGCCTTTAAGAAAGCAGCCATTGATGCAAGAGCTGTTTTGCTTGAACCCATAATGAAAATTTCTGTAAAAATTCCTGAAGACAGCACCGGTGATATTATGGGAGATTTAAATTCCCGGCGCGGCAGAGTTCTTGGAATGGATACAGATGGTGATAAACAAATCATCAATGCCCTTGTTCCCATGGCTGAAATACTGCGCTATGCACCGGATTTAAGTTCAATGACCGGCGGTAGAGGAGCATATACCCTGGAATTTGAACAATATGATGAGGTTCCCGGTGATATGTCTAAAAAAATCATTGAAAGGGTTAATGCAGAAAAAAAGTAAAGAGTTGTAAGATATGATATTTTATAATTACAACACAAATATCCATTGCTGAAATATCAAGCCCTGGCTGGAAATTAATTAAATCAGCCAGGGTTTGTTTTTGGTTTACATATTTTATTTTTGACTTATTTATTTTTGACTTAATTGATAAATTCTATTAAAGATATTTTCCCTTAATTCTTCAACAGATAAATTTTTGACTTTTTCATATAAAATAGGTTTGCCAATAGTAAGAGTCACTTTCCCTGGATTTAAAATCAAATTTCCTTTTTTATGGAAATTGTACAAACCATTTATACCAAAGGGTAAAATATCTGCATTAGCTCCTTTGGCCAGATAAAATGGACCTTTTTTAAAGGAAGCCATTTCTCCGGTCTGGGTTCTGTGACCTTCGGGTAATATTGCCAGGCTCATTCCTGATATTAATGTTTTTTTTGCTGTTTCAAGGCTTGAAATTGCTTTTTTTAGATTACCTCTTTCTATGGGAATTAATCCCCATCTGCGAATCAGATATCCCCACACTGGTATTTTAAAATGATAGGCTGCCTCAACACCTGTAAAACATAAAGGAATGGCCGCCGGAACAACAAAAAGATCAAAAAGGCTTTGATGATTTCCCATGATAAGATAAGTTTTTTCAGGATCAATGTTCTCCTGCCCATTTACCAAAAGCTGTATCCCCATTATTTTGATTAAAATTTTAAAAAGGAATCTTGCAATGTTGAAAGTAGTTTTCCTGGGTAATATAAAAAGGCAGACAACAAGAATAAAAGCTGAAAATAGAAAAAACAAACCACCTGTTAGCCACAACCAGATTGATATTATTTTTTTCAATTATATAAATACCTTATCATTTTATGATGTACATTAATAGTTGTTGGTGTGGAACCAAACAATTCACCATCCGGTAATAAGGTTTTATCAGGCCAGGTTTTAATCTTGGCTTTTTTTGCTCTGAAATGTCTTACAGCAGGATTATTGGTGTGAGTTCCCTTAAAGAGCTTGGGCAATGTTGCTAAAAGATTTATTCTGGATAATCTGCCTGTAATAATGATATCCATAAAACCATCATCTATTTTGGCATCAGGAGCCATGAGCATATTACCTCCTGTATAGCGTGAATTGCAAAATTCAACAAAACAATTTTTATCTTTTATCATAACTCCATCAATCTCAAGCTCCATATAGTGAAACTTGAGTTGAATTGTCCTATATAACACTCCAATAATATAGGAAAAATCCTTAAAAAATTTAAATTTATGAGCTGTTTTAGCAACATCTGTAACAAAGCCAAAACCAGCAAGATTGACAAAATAATATTTCTTGTCTGCCTGGGTAAAAGAGCAGACATCAATCCATTTAGGATTATTCTCAACAATGGATTGAATGCCGTCATTCAATCCATGAATATTTAAATCCATTGCAAATGAATTGCCCGAACCAACAGGAATAATACCAATGGGCGGTAAATTTTTTGGATCATTATTTGCCAGCAGACCATTTAATATATGAAAATTGGTTCCATCTCCGCCAACACCAATAATAGCATCATAATCATTAATGGTAAGTTCTGCTATGATTTTAAGGATATGCTCATGATAAAGTGAAATATAAATTTTATATTCAATATTATATGAAATTAATTCTTTTTCTATCCTGGGCAGGAGTTTTTCACCTTTTTT
>CAZYDL010000179.1:0-4174 GCA_964646305.1 uncultured Desulfobacula sp.
CAGCTTTCCAGGCTTAGCCTTGGCGTGTCGGAAAAAGAAAATCTTAATGTTGTGGTTGGTGGGCTCGGGCTTGGGTATACGGCTGTTTCTGCATTGGAAGACACGCGTGTAACATCACTCATTGTTGTGGAGTATTTAGAGGGTGTGATCAAATGGCATCAAAAAGGATTGGTTCCTTTGGGCAAAACACTCATGGCAGACTCGCGCTGTGGACTGGTAAATGCTGATTTTTTTGCCCTGTCCCGGGACACGTTGAAAAGCTTTGACCCTGAATATCCTGCCATTAAGCATGACGCTATTCTTTTAGATATAGATCACAGTCCAACAAACATATTACACCAAACAAATTCACGTTTCTACACCCAGAAAGGGCTGGAGGAACTGGCACAGCATTTGAAACCTGGTGGAGTGTTTGGCCTCTGGGCAGATGGCTTCCCACAAGACTCTTTTACCAATCTCCTGGGTAAGGTCTTTAAAAGCGCTGATTCACACTTGATTGAGTTTGATAATCCATTAACCGGTGGTGTGTCAGAAGGTTGTGTTTACGTGGCACAAGTGAGCCTGTAATAAAAATTAATTCACACTTTAAAAGGATGTTTTATTGGCAAATATTCAGTCCAATTTTCATCATTGATCGTGATGACATGATATGTTATGGTGAAAATAAGGCATTCATTTATTCACTTTTTTCAGGAGGTTTCTATGCAAATAACAATGACTTTCAAAAATTTTGACTCTTCAGATGCTCTAAAAACCCAAATCCATGAAAAATTCGATAGGCTGGACAAAATGCTGGATAGCCCGGCCGAAGCGCATATTGTTTTATCCATTGAAAAATTACGCAATATCATTGAAATAAATTTAAGCTGCGATAAGATGAAAATTCATATGAAAGAAGAGAATGAGAATAACATGTATTCAGCCATTGA
Organism: uncultured Desulfobacula sp.; assembly: GCA_964646305.1. Lineage (GTDB taxonomy): Bacteria > Desulfobacterota > Desulfobacteria > Desulfobacterales > Desulfobacteraceae > Desulfobacula. Next base: position 930 of record CAZYDL010000179.1, read on the forward strand.
TGCACTTTCAGATAAGGTTAAACATCAAATAAGGAAGTACAAAGATAAACAACGGCGGCATCTGGCAGGAGATAAACAGAGCATTAAAACCAATGCCATGGAGTTAGAATCATTTGAAAAAAATAGTGGTTCACCGGCTTCAACTTAATGTTGATATCATTGTCTTTAGTTTCACAATAATTCTTTAAAATAATGCAAGGCATTTTCATGGCATATTTTATCAATAACCCTTGGTGAAATCCTCTGTGCCTGCATTTTTCGAACCATTTTTGGAAGGGAATGCACACCTGATATGGATTGAGGAAGAGAGTCAACTCCGTCAAAATCACTTCCAAGGGCAAGGCACTCTTCTCCGCCGGTATTTATAATATGCCTTGCATGCTCAACAAGAAGAGACAGCGGTGCATCATCAATGTGGGATAAAGCTTTATGTGTGATTTCCCGGGCTTGTTGAATCGTGATGGTTTTTTCCTTGAATCCCTTGAGAATCTTATTTCTGCATACAAGTTCGTGCTTATAATAGTCAGGCTGGATAAAACCAGACCCGTATGTAAGACCAATAATGCCTCCCCTGTCAGCAATCAGTTTGATCATGTCATCGGAAAGGTTGCGGTCATTGGGGCAAACTTTTCTTGCATTGGAATGGCTTGCCACAAATGGAATTTTTGTAATTGAGGCAATATCATAGAAAGCCTTGTCAGAGGCATGGGAGACATCAACAATAACTCCAAGGTCATTACATTTGTGTATGAGTTCTTCTCCAAGCCTGGTCAATCCTGATTTATTGCCAAATACAGTCCCGCAGAACTCATTGTCATCCCAGGCAATGGTGAGAAGCCTTACTCCGCGCTGGTAAAAATGTTCAAGTACGTCTGGGTTGCTTTTTAAAGGTGTTGCTCCCTCAATTGCAATTATTACAGCAGTTGTATCTTTAGAGTTTACTACAGTGTCAATGTCCTGGAAACAAGTGGTGAGCACAAGTCTGTTCCCATGTTTCTCCAATAAATTTTCAATGGCATCAATATATGTGTTGCATGTTTTATAATCCTTGTCAGGCAAGCCTGTATCCATGATAAAACAGGCAAAAACTTGGGTAATGGTATTGGATTGGATGATTCCTGGCAGATTGACATGGAGTTTGTCAGAGTCTGTAAAGTCCAGGTTATCGTTAATGATTTTTTCTATGGTATCACAATGCAGATCAATAAATTTCATATCCTGATCTCTCTAATTTAAGTATTATAATCTGGGTTTGAGGTTTTAGCCGTCAAAGGAAAAAATTACAACAACTTTGCATAACTTTTTTTGACCCCGCTCTTTATCAATTTATTCATTTATGCAGCATAGCATATGATTCAATGTAATTAAATCTGAAAAAAAGGAAATTTTATTGACATACTCCTCCTCTTGGGAGCATGATAGCACTCATTGAGTGTGCAGTATTTGAATTTTATTTTATTATTACAATGGTGTAATTGATTTGTGAAATTGTGAAATGAAAATATTTTATGGTGATATATAAAGGAGGAAAAAATGCCTGAACGTATAATTGTTATTGGAGCTGTGGCACTGGGACCTAAAGTAGCGTGCCGCTTGAAACGCTTAAATCCTGAAGCTCAGATTACCCTTATTGACAAAGATTCCCTGATATCTTACGGAGGATGTGGAATACCCTATTATATTGGCGGAGATATTGCTGACCTTGAAGGTCTTTATTCAACATTTGCCCATGCCATCAGGGATGCACAATTTTTCCACACAGACAAGGGTGTTGATGTTCTAACCAGAGTTGAAGCCTTATCCATAAATCGAAAAGAAAAAAAGCTTCTGGTGCACCACTTAGATGAGGATAGAAAAGAAGAGCTTGAATATGATAAACTTGTTATTGCCACAGGGGCAACGCCTGTCAAGCCGCCTTTTCCAGGTGCTGATCTTGCTGGAGTCCATGTGATTTCAAATCTGCACCAGGCTGAGAGTATAAAGACCAAAATAGCAGATGGAAAAGTAGGTACTGCCGTTGTAATTGGTGCCGGTGCCATTGGTATTGAGATGGCTGAAGCCTTGACTGATCTATGGGGAGTTGAAACCACAATTATTGAAATGGCTGACCATGTTTTACCAACAGCCCTTGGGAAGAATATATCAGCCATTGTGGAAAAAGAGTTAAGCCAGAATGATGTTAATGTTCTGACAGCCCAACGGGTAGTGCGTATAAATGGTGATGATGAAAACCAGGTTGTTTCTGTTGAAACCACTGAAACAACAATACCATGTGATATGGTAGTCCTGGCTGCAGGGGTCAGGCCAAACTCTGAACTTGCAAGGGATGCAGGGCTTGCCATTGGAAGAAATGCTGGGATCGTAGTTGATCAATGCATGCAGACCACTGATCCTGATATCTATGCAGGAGGTGATTGTGTAGAGGTTCAAAATATTATTAATGGCCACTCCATTTTAATGCCCCTAGGTTCACTTGCCAACAGGCAGGGACGAATAATTGCCACCAATATAAATGGGGGGTGTGAACATTTTAAAGGAGCTGTTGGAAGTTTTTGTATCAAGGTTTTTGGCCTTGGAGTGGCAAAGGCAGGTCTGACATTTGAACAGGCTGAACAATCTGGTTTTGAACCTGTCTATTGCGTTGTTGCCCAGTCTGACAGAGCTCATTTCTATCCAGATTCAAACTTTATGTATATGAAACTGATTGCTGATCGAACAACCAGGAAGATTCTTGGGGTGGAAGCAGCCGGTCCCCAGGGTGATGCTGTCAAAGCAAGGGTTGATGCTGTTGCACCCCTGTTTCAATATGGAGTAACCATAGGTGATATATGTTCCCTTGAAGTTGCATATGCACCGCCCTATGCCTCTGCCATGGATATTATCAATAATGCAGGAAATTGCCTTGATAATACAATAAAAGGAAGTCATATAACCGTTGATACCATGGATTTTCTTGAAGAATTTGAACAGGAAAAAACAAGGGTGCTTGATATTAGAAGCCAGGTCCAGGCAGAATCTTTTGTAAAAAAATATGGAGACAGGTGGATAAATATTCCCCAGGATGAATTCAGAGAAAGAGTTAATGAAGTTCCAAAAGATGAACCTTTGTGCCTTCTTTGCGGTTCAGGGCCTAGATCCTATGAGATCCAGGTTATTTTAAACAATAAGGGGTTTAAGAATACAAGAAATATCCAGGGAGGATATGCCATGATCCTGGCGGTTCATGGGGCCATGGATTGAGTTTT
>CAZYDL010000179.1:4274-7424 GCA_964646305.1 uncultured Desulfobacula sp.
TTAATAATTGTCCTGTACTCACCATGGGTGGTGAGCACAGATCCATATCCTGCAAAAGTGATATGATTAATATGGACAGGCAGAAACTGCCAATAAGAATAACTATTGCCCCAATATTTGATACCAATGGGAATAACACGGGCTTTATAGAGACCATACAGAACATAAGAATGGTTGAGAAATTTGATAAACTGCAAAGCACTGCCTACAGCTTTGCAAATATCATAGGCAGAAGTCCCCAGATGGAAAAAATATTCCAGACTCTGCCGGTTCTTGCCCAAAGTGACACCTCTATTTTAATAACAGGGGAAACAGGAACAGGCAAGGATCTTGTGGCAGAAGCCATTCATCAGACCTCGGAAAGAGAATCAGGTCCTTTTATTAAAATAAATTGCGGTGCTTTACCTGAAACCCTTCTTGAATCTGAAATATTTGGTCATGAAAAAGGTGCGTTTACAGGTGCCATCGGAACCAAGCCAGGTCGTTTTAAGCTGGCTCATAATGGAACAATATTTTTAACGGAAATCGGGGATCTGCCTCTGGCACTCCAGGTGAAACTCTTAACCTTTCTTGATGATAAGGTTATTTTTCCCCTTGGCTCCACCAGAGGATTTAATGTCAATGTGAGAATGATTGCAGCAACCAACCGCAACCTTGAAAAGATGGTAAAGGAAGGCAGTTTCAGGAAAGATCTTCTTTTTAGATTGAATGTTGCAAGAATTCATCTGCCTCCTTTAAGGGAAAGGGAAGGGGATATAAGGCTTTTACTGGATCATTTTTTCAACCATTACCAGCGCCTGGTCAATAAAACACTGAGCGGATTTTCCAAAACTGCCCTTGCAAGACTCCTGGATTATCATTATGAAGGAAATATCAGGGAGTTGAAAAATATTGTGGAATATGCGGTCAACGTAGCCAATACATCAATGATTGAACACGAGAACCTGCCATCTTATCTTTTTGATTCTGTGCAGGACAGATCATTTTTTCCATCATATTTTACAAAATCTGATGATTATTATAATACAGGTGCCAAAGAACCTGAAAAAAATGGTCTTCAATCAGAAACAATGAATCCAGGCACGATAAAATCAGATGAAACATGGCCATCTCTTCAGCGCAGGATGATATTGGAAGCACTTCAAAAAGCAAACGGGAAAAAAAATCAGGCAGCTAAAATTCTTGGCTGGGGAAGAAGCACTTTGTGGAGAAAAATAAAACAATATGAAATTGATCCTTGAATTGTAAGCGGGCGATCTGCAATGCAGCGTTTATAACAGGGATTTGAAAATTTCTTAATCAAAACAGTGGATTTATAAAAATTATGGCACATAAACTATCCATACCGGTTTATCAGGAAAATATTGCACCCCGTTTTGACATGGCAACTGAAGTTTTTATCATCCTTTTATCAGAGGAGATGATGGTTGAGGAGAAAAAAACCATTGTTATGCCCAGATCTTCTGCAGACGAATTGTGTCATTTAATGCTGTCGGAAAATATAACTACTCTAATATGCGGCGGCATAGACGATGAATGTTATCAGTTTCTGAAATGGAAAAGAATCGAGATTTTTGATTCTGTTGTGGGAACGTGGCCTGATGCATTTGAGAGGTGGAAGAAAAATATTTTAAATTCCGGAGACATTCTATCTGATAGAGTGGTAGAAGGAAAATATATCTAAGAAAGTATAGATTTTCGTTTTATTTTGTTTCAAAAAGTTTCTACAATATAGTTCTGTTTTGTTTCATTATGGTTCATATTTCTATTGCATTTTATAACGCATTGATTTAACTTCTTTTTATATTTGGCATGCCTTTTGCTAAAAAGTAGTAGGCAAAAAAGGCAATAGGCATGGCTTATGGCAGGCAAACATAATTAAATTACACGGAGGAGACAATGCCGATTATATCTGTAACAAACGGATTATACGCCAATTCCAATGAAATTGTTCAAATATTTGGTGAAAAGTTTAATTGCAGCATAATCACGGATGCTGATATCATTGAAAAAACACATCAAGCAAGCAAGATCAAAATAGCTACGCTCCAAAAAGTGGTTCAGAGTAAACAGATTGCATTTAATGATTTTACCCATGATAAAGAAAAAAGCATTATTGCCCTTAAAAAAAGTCTTTCTGATTTTGTCAAAAAAGGCAATTGTATCTTTTATGGACTTCTCGGCCATCTCATTCCTAAAGAAGTAAGTCATGTAATGCGGGTTTTAATTATTGCAGCAAAAGAGAAACGCATACAAAATGCAATGGCAAAAAATAATTTATCAGAAAAAGAGGCAGTAAAAGAGATTTATAATTCTGACAAACAGGCTTTTTTATGGACTGCATCTCTGTTTAATAAAAAAGCATGGGATGAGACTCTTTATGATATTGTTATTCCTTCAAGAAAATTTGATACAAAGCAAGCTGCAGACCTTGTTTCAAAACATCTTGAGAAACTTCCCTTTAATGATGAAGAAATCATAAAACAGGAAATTTTTGATTATCAATTATCAGCTTATGTTGAATCAGCTTTGGGTGAAATCGGTCAAGAGCTTAAGGTAAATTCCAAAGATGGTAATATATTGGTAACCATTGATAAAAAAGTATTGATGCTCTCAAAATTTCAGCAGAAAATCATTAAAACAGTTGAAGCTGTGCAGGGGGTTAAATCTGTGGAGACAAAAATCGGGCATAATTATTACAAGAGCAATATTTTACATCATTTTGAATTTGAAACACCATTAAGAGTTCTTCTTGTGGATGATGAAAAAGAATATGTCCAGACCTTGTCAGACCGTCTCAAGCTAAGGCAGTTTGCAAGCGAAATTGCCTATAATGGTCAGGAAGCATTGGATTTTACTGACCAGGAAGATACAGAAGTAATTCTTCTTGATTTAAAAATGCCTGGAGTTGAGGGATTTGATGTATTAAAGAAAATTAAAGAAACAAAACCCCATATTGAAGTTATTATCCTTACTGGACACGGCTCTGAAAAGGATAGAAAAACCTGTATGGAACTCGGAGCTTTTGCATATCTGCACAAGCCTGCAGATATTGATTTGATCACCGAGACTATGAAAAAAGCGTATGAAAAGATCGAAAAGGCAAGAAATAGTGAAGCATAAAAACCTTTTTTTTAAGTACTTTTACTA
>CAZYDL010000180.1:0-5430 GCA_964646305.1 uncultured Desulfobacula sp.
ATTTTTATCAATTATTTTTGATAGTGATTTGATTATATTATTATTGCCAGATTATTATCATAGGTTAAAAATTGATATTAATGAATTAATTTTAATTTGGAGAATGCCTTATGAAAGTAGCAGAAAGATTATTTTGTGTAATGTTGGTAGTCATAGCAGGAATGCTGATTGTTGCTAATCCATCGCTGGCGGAGAACAAAGTTCCATTGAGCCTTGTCAGTGTAAAAGCAGATACTGCGATTACGCTTGATGCTGTGGCTGAAAAAGCCTGGGACAAAGCAACTGCTTTGGAGGTCAAGTTAGATCAACTGCCTTATGAACCCAGCAACGGGTATGAAGGAATAAGGGAAACCACAGTGAAAATCAAATCCCTTTATGATGATAAATATGTCTATTTTTATATGCAGTATGCAGATCCAACACAAAGTTTTGCAAGATTTCCCTGGATCAAACAGGCAGATGGCAGCTGGAAACAATCCATGAAAAAAGACAGTACAGGACATGACAACTCTTTTTATGAAGACAAAGTAGGGATTTATTGGGAAATCAAAGCCAGGGGATTTAAAAAGAAAGGATGCGCAGTTTCCTGTCATTTGACTGAAGAAGGTAAAAATAATGGTATTGCAGATCATTCTGCAGGGCGAAAGTATACTAATAAACCCGGTGAAACTATTGATATGTGGCATTGGAAAAGTGTAAGAACAGGACCTCTTGGAATGTTTGATGACCAGTTCGTAGATGACACTGCTGATCCAAAAGTCAATAAAAACTGGGGTCGAAAAGGTGATACTAAACTTGGTGGTGGTTATAAAAATAATTTTAATGCCGACAAAACCGGACCTGCTTTTATGAATGCTCCTTATAGTGAGCAAGATAAATACTGGGTATTACCAAACACAAAAGCGGAATTTGTTGATACTTTTAAAACAGGTGACATCATCCCTGGAATCGTGATCACACCTTTTACTGGTTCTCGAGCTGATATTAAAGCACAGACCAGTTGGAAAGACGGTCAGTGGACTTTGGAAATCAAACGTGCATTAATCACCACTGGTGACAAATCTGAAATCCAGGATGTACAATTCAAAGATATGGGAAAAACCTATTACTTTGGACTTTCTGTTTTTGATAATTCCCAGATAAATCATATTTATCACGAAGGTTCAATTGGGATGTCATTTAAATAGTGTTTAATTACAAACCTTAAGTTTTTTACAACTATTGGCGTTTATACCACATCAGTCCTTTAACGTTTTGAAAATAAAGGCAAATTGACAATGTGTAACAATCTGTCGAGATTTGTTTTCTTTAAAATCAAAGGAAACAGATCTCGACTTTTTACCATTTTAATTTAAAGCAGGGGGGGGTAAAATTGATTAAACTCAATGTACTGAAAAAAAATATACAACGGCCTCAAGCAATTACACTCGCAGTATTCATAGGTGTTTTTTGTGTCACAGCTTTTTTTTCTCAGCCTCTTGTTAAAGCTGCAATAAATCCTGAAGATGCCATAGTTGAAAAAGATAAAACCGTAAATACCGCCCCCCGCATTATTGTGGCAATGGAAACCACTATGTATGATCAGGTAGCTGATGATGAAGATATTGACATCATGGCACAGTGGATTAAACAGGGTGCAAAAAATGATGATTCTTTTAAAAATGATATTTATACTATCATAAAAAACGACTGTACTAATTGTCATAGCAAGACTTCAAGCATGACAAGGAAAGTTCCCTATATCCCCTTTGCTTCATATGAAGATATTAAACCTTTCACCAAGATAGGACCCACTAATGCTAAATGCCTTGAGTGTCATGGTGATCCGATACTCAAGAACCACTCTAACGAAAAATTGAGCTCAAAATTTTTTAACGAGACAAAGTTTCAAACAACCATTCATAAAGAATTAAACTGCATCAGATGTCATATTTTTCTTCATCCGAAAACAGAAAAATTTTATCAGGATACTAAAGCATTTAAAGCCCATGTTTTAAAAGGGGAACCACTGATTGCTTCCGATCGTCCGGAAATTTTTAAGCCGTCTTGCACAAACTGTCACCCTAAAGTGCTAAAAAAACTTGAAAAAAGCGCCCATTCTGAAGAAAAAATAAAAGAGAAAATAGCGCAAGACGCACGAAATATGCAGAGCACACAAATTATTCAAGCTGCTCTAAAAAATACGATAGAAATAAAATCGCCCAAATGTAACGATTGTCATGGTACTCAGCATTATATCACTGACACAAAATTGAACCAGACAAAATTTGATATTGTTAACCGTTGTGGGGATTGCCATCAAAAGTTGATCAAGACCTATTTTGGCACCTATCATGGCAAGGCTTCAAAATTAGGGAGCGATAAGGTTGCGAAATGTGCTAATTGTCATGGTTCACATGATCTTTTAACAGCATCAAATCCAGCTTCAATGCTGTCAGATAAAAATAAGCAGAAAACTTGTCAGGAGTGCCATCCAAAAGCCAATAAAAGTTTCACTGAATACCTGCCCCATGCAGATCATCATGATGCAAAAATGTATCCACAATTATTCTATCCGTTCTGGATTATGACTTTGCTTGTAATTTTTACATTTACTGCATTTGGAAGCCATGCATTGTTATGGCTGAACAGATCTTTAATAGAACGATTCACAACAAGGAAAAATAAGGAAAAATCCATTATATTGGACAAAAAAAATGAACAATATGTCAAACGATTTAATATATTCCATACGATATTGCATGTGCTGATCATTATCAGTTTTTTAACTCTTGCCATTACCGGCATGGCATTGAAATTTCCTGATAACCCCTTGTTTGCAGGTATAACACATTCTCTTGGCGGGCCTCATGTTATGGGAACATTGCATAGAATAGGTGCCATAGTGACTTTTATTTATTTTATTGCTCATCTCCTACAATTGTTAGTTCTCTTTATAATGCGTAAAATAACGATCAAGGGATTACTAAAAGAAGATTATTCATTAATACCATTGCCACGTGACCTCAAGGATCTGAAAGATAATATCCTCTATTTTATAGGCAAAGGACCAAAGCCTGAATTTGGTCGCTGGACTTATTGGGAAAAATTTGATTACATGGCTGTCTTCTGGGGTATCTCCATCATCGGCAGCACAGGATTGACCCTGGCTTTCCCTGAAATTGCAACCCGGTTTTTGCCGGGGTGGACATTAAATATAGCCACTATAATTCATAGCGATGAGGCTCTTCTGGCTACAGGGTTTATCTTTTCCATGCATTTTTTCCATTCACATATGAGGCCTGATAATTTCCCCATGGATACTGTTATTTTTACACAGCGGCTTCCCCTTTCCAGATTTAAGGAAGAAAGACCCAAAGAGTATCAAAAAATGCTCAAAGACGGTGTGCTGGATAAATATTTAGTTGATCCGCCAAGCAAATGGTATTCTATACTTGTTTTAATCATGGGGTGGATCTTTTTATCCATCGGCCTCATTGCGCTGGGAGCCATCATTTATTCTTTGTTAAGTTTTATTATGTGATCAATAAGGGATCTAAATAAAAGTTGCTTGACTTTGGTTCTGGAAAATGTTTCACTTTATCATAGTGAAGTTCCCTATAATTGTTTACAAATAAACTGTAAAGGGATCTAAATTGATTTGATGATGTCCTCTCCTGTCTGTTTGAATTACAACCTGAATACTCACTTATTTTACACTACTGTTTCCAGTGCTATAATTTGTTTGATGTAAACTATTTAAGGCAAGCTTCATTTATTTGATTCACATTCTTTTGTAAAGAGGATGCTATGAAAACAATAATTGTCTTAACAGGAGTATTAGCTACTATATCAGCATTTGCAGCTACGGGTTTAATAGAGAATGGCAGCGGCATATTTGTGTGGATATTCTTAGGATATTGTGCTCTTATTGTTATTATCCAGGCTATACCCGCTGTTCTTTTATTTACCAGTATGGTTAAAGTTATTATGTCTGTTATTACCGAGAATTTTGCTGTTTAGAATTAAAAACCAATCATACACTCATCGTTTTTTTGTCCATAAAAAACTTCAGTCTATTATTTCACTTATCTCAACTACTCTAAAAGTAAACATCTATCTGTTCCACTCCAGAGTTCAGAAAAAAAATTATCAAAGAATAGCATTTGACTTCCATACCACGTTGTGACACAATACAGCTTTTTATTACTAAAATAAGGAGCTGACCATGGGCAAAAACAGCAATCTTCATTTTGATTCACGGGTAATTCATGAAGCGCTTACACCTGACCAGTGGCAGGGAGCAACGCTTCCGCCAATTTTTCAAAGTGCTTCAACCCAGCACGCCACAGCTCAATCCTTAAGTGATACATTTGCCGGCAAAAAAAAAGACCATATCTATATGAGGCTTACAAACCCTACAAATTCTGTTTTTGAAAACAAGGTGTGTTCCCTTGAAAACGGGAAAGGCGCTGTTGTCATGTCTTCTGGTATGGCTGCCATTAACAACACCTGCATGGCCCTTTTAAGATCGGGAGATGAGTTCATAGCAGGCAACTCTCTTTTCATGTCAACCTATCTTTTATTTACAGGTGTTTTTAAAAAATACAATTTAAATGCCAGAATAATTGATATTAAAAATTTTGAAGAGATAAAAAATACAATTACAGATAAAACCAGGTTCATCTATATTGAAACCATCACAAATCCTGGAATGGATGTTCCTGACATTGAAAAAATAGCAAAAATTGCCCGGGCATATAATTTACCTCTTGTTGTGGATAATACACTTGCATCACCCTGGCTTGCACGCCCCATTGATCTTGGTGCCAATGTTGTTATCCATTCAACAACAAAATACTTAAGTGGCCATGGAGCTGCAACCGGTGGTATTGTAATAGATGCAGGAAACTTTGAATGGAATAAAGAGAGATTTCCAGATTTTAAACCTTTTATTGAAAGAAAAGGCGAACTTGCCCTGTTAGATAAGATTTGGCGGGAACACCATATAAATTTCGGCACAACCCAGGCACCTTTTCACTCATATCTTGCAATGATTGGAATGGATACTCTCTCCCTGAGAATGGAACGACATATATCAAATGCTGTCAAAGTTGCGCACCACCTTAAAGCCCACAAAAAAGTAAAATGGGTTAACTTTCCGGGTCTAAGTGATCACCCGGATCATGAAACAGCAAAAAAACTGTTTTGCAACCAGGGTTTTGGCGCTATGATAGCCTTTGGTCTTGAAAATGAGACCCAGTGTTTCTCTTTGATTGACAACCTTAAAATGATCTTTCATCTTGCCAATCTGGGAGACTGTAAGACTTTGATTATACATCCATGGTCTTCCCAGTATATATCCTTTGATCCAGATGTTAAAAAAGGGCTTTTAATTACTCCTGATCTTTTAAGACTCTCCGTTGGCATTGAAAATGTTGATGATATTAT
>CAZYDL010000180.1:5530-7414 GCA_964646305.1 uncultured Desulfobacula sp.
CTGCCACAAAAACATGGACAAAGGCATTGCAAATGGAAGCAGCTTGTAACCAGACAACTTATAGTGCAGACATGGATTCATCCTATGGAATTGTAAAAAAACATTTTTTTTACATTAAAGATGACAATTTCACTCTTCTATGTGGAGAAAAGTTTAAAAATATTACAATTGCATATGAAACTTTTGGCACCCTTAATAAAAAAAAAGATAATGCAATACTGGTGTTCCATGCTTTGACCGGCGATTCCCATGCTGCAGGTTTGTATAAAGATACAGATGAAAAACCCGGCTGGTGGGATATTGTAATAGGCCCTGGAAAAGCCATTGATACAGACAAATATTTTGTAATATGCTCAAATATTCTTGGCGGCTGTATGGGTTCAACCGGTCCCTCTTCAACAATACCCGAAAAAACCATGCACTATAACATGAAATTTCCCGTAATAACTGTTACAGACATGGTAAGATGCCAGAAAAAACTCTTGGATCATTTAAAGATAAAACAGCTTTTATCAGCTATTGGAGGGTCACTTGGCGGAATGCAGGCCATGGAGTGGAGTGTCAGATATCCTGATATGGTAAAATCTGTCATACCCCTTGCCACAACCATGAAACACTCGGCCCTTGCCATTGCATTCAACGAGGTTGCAAGGCATGCCATAAAAAGCGATCCAAAATGGAATAGCGGCAATTATAGTGATGAATCAAAACCAGATACAGGACTGTCAGTTGCAAGAATGATCGGCCATATAACATATTTATCAGATGAATCAATGAGAGAAAAATTCGGCAGAAAATTACAGGATAAAAAGAATATTTCTTTTACATTTGATTCCCAGTTCCAGGTGGAATCCTATCTTAAATACCAGGGAGAAAAATTTGTTGAGAGATTTGATGCCAACTCGTTTCTATATATAACCAAGGCAACTGATTATTTTGACCTTGAAATGCAATATGGAAATGGATCATCAGTTAAGGCTTTTTCACAGGCCAAGGCTAAATTTCTTGTGGTTTCATACTCTTCTGACTGGCTGTATCCCACCTATGAATCAAAAGCCATTGTTAAAGCCTTGAAAAAAAACAGGCTTGATGTGAGTTTTTGTGAAATAGAATCAACTCTTGGACATGATGCATTTCTTTTATATGATAACAGCCTTAATAAAATGATAAAAGGTTTTCTTTCAAGTGTTTACCAGGGAATAAAAAATGAGATTTGATCTTGAAATAATAGCATCATGGATTAAAACAGAATCAACAGTCCTCGGGCTTGGCTGCGGAGAAGGTGATCTTCTATACTATCTTAAAAATGAAAAAAAGGTCAAGGAAACCGGCATTGAAATTAAAGAGAGCAAAGTTGCATCCTGTATTGAAAAGGGTCTTTCCGTACTCCAGGGAGATATAAATGCAGAAATTAAAGATTATGCAGATAACAGCTTTGACTATTGCATTTTAAGCCAGACCCTGCAGCAGGTATATGACCCTGAAAACCTATTCAAGGAAATTCTAAGGGTTGGGAAAAGAGCAATTGTCAGTTTTCCAAATTTTGCCCACTATAAAATAAGGCTGCAGCTTCTTTTGGCCGGCAAAGCTCCTGTATCAAGGGAACTGCCCTATCAATGGTATGATACGCCCAACATAAGAATCTTGACCCTTGAGGATTTTAAAATTTTTTCCAATAAAATTGGTTTTGAAATCCATAACCATGCCGCCATAAAGCCTGGAGAAAAAAGCAATGAGGGGAAAATCGTAAATTTCTTTCCAAATCTCTTTGCCACATATGGGATCTATGAAATTGGAAAATAGCTGCCACAGGCAGACTTGATTTTTTAATCAGCTTGTCCACAGCAAAAAATAAAAGCAGTGATTCTAAGTTACAACAACTTT
>CAZYDL010000181.1:0-7367 GCA_964646305.1 uncultured Desulfobacula sp.
TGATTTGATTGTATAGAATTATTCAAAATTTGTAAAAATAATTATTGACACATTGAAAATTTAATGTAATGAATGGGTATTCATTTTTTAACAGGCCATGTCTGAATGGAAAATGCTTTGGTAGATGACATACATTATTTTTTATAACTTTCTATTTTTATTGAGTGAAACCATGATTAATCCACAAACTGCAAATTATTTAAAAAGAAATATTATTTGGGCATTTTCAATGAGCATAAATTCATTAATTCAGAGGCCAAACTTAGAAATGCTTAAATTTTAAAACATAAATATCAGGAGGTATTTAAAAATGGCACAGGTAATTTCCGATAAAAGGGATATTGAATTTGTAATGCACGAGCAGCTTGATGCTCAAAAACTTTCAACACTTAATGAAAATTTTGCTGATTTTAATAAGAAAACTATTGATCTTGTTATTTCAGAAGCAAAAAATTTTGCAGTTAAAGAGTTACTGCCTGCAAGCAAGGATGGTGATGAACAGGGTTGTACTCTTGAAAATGGCAATGTCACTACGCCTGATTCTTTTAAAAGGCTTTATAAAATATTCAATGAGGGTGAATGGCTTGCTACAACCGAAGACCCTGAATGGGGTGGGCAGGGCATGCCAAGGACTGTTGCCTCTGCTGCTGCCGAGTATTTTAATGGCGCAAACTTCCCTTTTATGATGTATCCGGGCTTAACCCAGGGGGCAGGCCATCTTGTGGATCACTTTGGTACTCAAGAGCAAAAAGAGATCTAACTTGAAAATATGTACACAGGTAAATGGACAGGTACCATGCTGTTAACAGAAGCAGAAGCAGGCTCTGATGTTGGTGCTTTAACAACCAAAGCTGTTCGAAATGATGATGGAACTTTTTCCATTACAGGTGAGAAAATATTTATCTCCGGCGGTGAGCATGATCTCACAGACAATATTATTCACCCTGTTCTTGCAAGAATAGAGGGAGCTCCTGAAGGCACTAAAGGAATTTCTCTGTTTATTGTTCCAAAATTCAGAGTCAAAGAAGATGGCACTCTCGGTGAATTTAATGATGTAATCTGTACAGGAATTGAGCATAAACTTGGTATCCACGGTAACAGCACATGCTCTCTTTCCCTTGGTTCTAAAGGTAATTGCATTGGAACTCTCCTTGGTGAAGAAAACAAAGGTATGAGAGCCATGTTTCTGATGATGAATGAAGCAAGGTGCCTTGTTGGATTTCAGGGTTTTGCCTGTGCTACTGCTGCCTATATGTATGCCCTTGATTATGCCAAAAACAGGATACAGGGTAAAAATCTGCTTGAATTCATGAACCCTGATGCCAAATCTGTTGCCATCATAAATCATCCTGATATAAGAAGGCAGTTGATGATGATGAAGGTCAATGTAGAGGGCATGAGGTCTCTTCTCTATTTTGTGCAATATAGTTCTGATATGGCTCGCCATGCACCAACCCAGGAAGAGAAAGATAAATATAATGGATTTGTGGAAGTGTTGACTCCCATTGCAAAAGGGTATGTGACAGACCGGGCTTTTGAGATATGCAGTACAGGTATGCAGATTTACGGAGGTTATGGCTTTATTGAAGAGTATCCCATGGCACAGCTTTTACGAGATTGCAGAATTACCATGATTTATGAAGGCACAAACGGTATTCAGGCCATGGATCTTCTTGGCAGAAAACTGGGCCTGAATAAAGGCAAACCCATCATGGATCTGTTTGGTGCAATGCAAAAAACTGTTGCCGATGCAAAAGCTCTTCCCCAACTTGAAACTCTTGCTGTTAAAGTTGAAGAGGCCATAAACAAGCTTGCTGAAGTTGCCATTCACATGGGTCAGACTGCCATGTCTGAAAAGGTATTAAATGCTTTTGCCAATGCCCTTCCTTTCCAGGATGCAACCGGTGATGTGACAATGGCCTGGATGCTGCTCTGGAGAGCCAACATTGCGGTACAAAAACTTGAAAAAGCCAAAAAAAAGGATAAGCCCTTTTATGAAGGCATAATCAAATCATTGCAGTTTTATGTTGATACCCAGCTTCCCATAACCCTTGGAAGATTTAATGCTTTGATGAATACCAGCAGTGCTGCTTTGGATATTGATGTTAAATAATATCAGGGAAAAATAATATCAGGCTCAGTAATCTACTCTGACTGCTCATACAAAAGCACAGCTTTTACAACGCTTTTGTGTGGGCAGTTTTTTTATGGTTTTTTTGCAATAGGCTGATGTGCAGAAATGTTATTATACAATAGTAATTTTAAGAATATCAAATTTACTATTGTAAATAGGCACAATATAGCTATATAATAGATAAAATAAAGCTATTAAGGTTTTTGAATATTGTATTTAAGTTGAGTCTAACTCAAAAATTGAGCAAAAGACAGGTGGTATATGTCAGCAGATAAAGAGAATAATAAAAAACAAATCATCTCTTCAGCCAAGGTAAAATTTGAAGTTTATGGTGAAGAGATGATAGAAAAAGAAGTAAAATCCAGTGGCAACAGTGGCAGAATTTATCTTCCGCCCAATTGGGTCGGCCATATAGTGAAAATTATCAAAGTAGAATAACTGCAAAACATGAAACTCATAATTTTAACTAAAGCTTATACGTAGTTTATAGAGATTTTCATACAATATAGGGAGGTTTTTGTGGAAGGCACAATCAAAATTAGAGAAATCACTCTCAATGATGCAGAGGCGATCCAAAATATAAGGAAAGCAATAACAGCGGATGATGCTGATATTGATTCTGCCAAACTTGTTGAGCATCAGGTTCGTAAAAAGCAAAGCGCCTCAAGTCTGGTTGCCGAGGTAGATGGAAAAGTTGCAGGTTATATGATCAGCACCACTCTCTACGCAGGCTTTGGTATTCAAAAAAGTGCCTGGATAATGGCTATTGGTGTGCATCCTGATTATATGGGACAGGGTATTGGTCTCAAGCTTGCCAGAAAAATTTGTGAAATTTATAAAACCAAAGGGGTTGAGCATATATATTCATCTGTTCGCTGGGATTCTACGGATGTGCTCTCTTTCTTTAAAAAACTCGGATTTGAAAGAAGTGAGTTTATTAATCTGAAAAAGAAATTATAAGATAAGCCATCATGGCCCTTATATGCCAAGGTATGCTTTTTTTACATCTTCATTAACAAGCAGGTTTTCACCTGTGTCTGTTAATGTAATAACTCCATTTTCCATGACATAGCCACGATGGGCTGCTTTTAATGCAAGATTTGCATTCTGCTCCACAATAAATATGGTTGTTTTCTGTTCTGTATTGATCTTTTTAATAATATTGAAAATTTGTTTTACAATTATGGGAGCAAGCCCAAGGGAAGGCTCATCAAGAAGAAGAACCTTTGGCCTTGACATTAAAGCCCTTGAAATGGCAAGCATTTGCTGCTCTCCACCGCTCAATGTGCCGCCTGCCTGGTTTTTCCTCTCTGCAAGGATGGGAAAAAGGTTATAAACATAGTCAAAATCTTTTTTTATTTCATCTTTATCATTGCGCAGGAAAGCACCCATATCAAGGTTTTCAGCCACAGTAAGGTAGGGAAATATTCTGCGGCCTTCCGGGACTTGGCAAATCCCCATCTTAACAATGGCATCAGGTGGAGTATCGGTTATGTCTTTTTCCTTGAATTCAACACTGCCTTTTTTAGCCGGGATAATCCCGGAAATGGTCATTAAAGTAGTTGATTTCCCCGCACCATTTGCGCCGATCAGAGAGATAACTTCTCCTTCAGACACCTCAAGATCAATACCCTTAAGTGCATGAATGTTACCATAATATGTGTGTATATTTTTTAATTTAAGCATCGTCAGAATCATCTCCAAGATAAGCTTTAATCACATCAGGGTTGGATTTCACCTCTTCAGGTGAACCCTCAGCTATTTTTCTTCCGTAATCCACAACATGAATATTGTCAGAAAGGCTCATGACGAGCTTCATATCATGCTCAATGAGTAAAATGGAGAGATCTTCATTATCCCTCAGCCAGATAATCAGGTCATCAAGGCTTTGTGTCTCCTGGGGATTCATGCCGGCAGCAGGCTCGTCAAGTAAAAGCAGGAACGGATTTGTTGCAAGCGCTCTTGCAATTTCAAGACGCCGCTGGGCACCATATGGCAGGTTGATTGCCATCTCATTTACATATTGATCAAGCCCTATTTTCTCAAGGATTTCATAACTGTCATTGATTGCTTTTTTTTCCTCTTCTCTCTGGCTTGAGGAGCGAAGCATTGCACTGACAATTCCTGATTTCATCCTGCAATGCCTTCCTATCATGACATTTTCAAGAACTGTCATCCCCTCAAAAAGTCTGATATTTTGAAAGGTTCTTGCAAGGCCTCTTTCTGTTACCTGGTTGGTTTTAAGCCCTTTTAATGCCTCTTTTGGTTTTCCAGGAGGCGTGATTTCCACCTGGCCTTCGCTTGGCTGATAAATACCTGTAATACAATTGAAAAAGGTTGTTTTACCAGCGCCGTTAGGTCCAATGAGGGCAGCAATCTGTCCCTTTTCAACTTTGAGATTAATACTGTCAAGAGCTTTTAAACCCCCAAAATTCATTGTGAGGTTTTTAACATTAAGTATAGGTTCCATAAATCTATTTTTCTACTTTTTTAAATTCATATTTTTTACGGACACTTTGAATAAGCCCTTCTGGCTTAAATACCATTACAATAACCTGGAGTGCGCCAAATACAAGCATCCTGTATTCTGCAACAGCTCTTAAATATTCAGGCAGCAAAATCAAAACAAGAGCGCCAGCAATAACACCGATTGCAGAGCCCATTCCGCCGATTACAACAACACACAAAATTGTAATGGATTCCCAGATTGTAAAGGACATGGGATTTATATATGAAGTTTTTGCAGCAAAGACTACCCCTGCAAGACTTGCCCAGGTTGCACCAAGGGCAAAAGCTGCAAGTTTTGTTTTAACCTTGTCAATCCCCATGGCCTGGCAGGCAATTTCATCATCTCTTAAGGCAATCCATGCCCGCCCCATTCTGGAATTTTCAAGCCGATTAACAAAAAAGATGGTTAAAAGAACAAGTCCAATAACAATAAAATAAATATAGATGACCGAGGCATGCTGACCAAACTGGTGTCCAAAAAAGCTTGGAGCAGGAATGTTGGAAATGCCTCTTGGGCCATTGGAAAATCTGTCCCAGTTTTCAAGAATAATTCTTATTATTTCACCAAATCCCAGGGTTACAATGGCAAGATAATCTCCCCTGAGTCTCAGAACCGGATAACCAAGCAGGGTTCCAAAAAGAGTACCAAGTAGAGCACTTATGGGCAGAACTAACCAGAAACCAATACCAAAATGCATATTCAAAAGAGCATAGGCATAGGCACCAACTGCATAAAATGCAACATATCCAAGATCAAGAAGCCCGGCCAGTCCCACAACAATATTTAATCCTAAGCCCAGCATCACATAAATCAGGGCTGAGATCATAATACTGGTATGATACATGGGCAATACAAAAGGATAAATCAAAAAGAATATTCCCAGGCCTATAAGGAATGGAATTCTAAATTTCTCATTTTGAAGCAGCCTGTGAACAACAGGGATATTATCCTTGGTATCAGATTTTTGTTTCTCTTCTTTTAGGCGCAGACAATAGTTCCAGAGAAGGGAGGCAAAAAAACATACAATACCAACCCAGAAAAGGTTAGCCCATCTGAAAATTACAATATGTTTAATAGTATTGATTTTTATTACCATGATGGGAAATGTTAAAAACATAAACCATAATGCAATAATAAAGGATTGTTTAATTTCTTTTTTTGTAACCATAATCAGCTTTCTAATTTGATATTTTTACACTTTTGATATCTCGTCTTTACCAAGAATACCAGATGGCCTGAAAATGAGAATAAGAACAAGAATACTAAAGGCAAACACATCTTCATATTCACTCCAGAAATAACCTGTAAACATACTTTCGGAAATACCCAGGACAAGGCTCCCCAGAACAGCGCCCGGGATGCTCCCAATCCCTCCAAGAACTGCTGCAATGAATGCTTTAAGTCCTGCAAGAAAGCCAATATAAAAATTAATCTGTCCAACATGGCAGGCAATTAAGACACCGCCTATGGCAGCAGTGGCAGAGCCCACAACAAAGGTTGTTGAAATTACTTTGTTTACATTGATCCCCACAAGGGCAGACATGATCTTATCCTGGTTAGTGGCCCGCATGGCTTTACCTATTTTGGTGAATTTAATCATTATTCCCAAAAGGATCATAACAATGACAGTAGTTATGATAATGGTAAGTTCAACAGAGGTAATGATATGTGCAAAGGGTTCCCAGAATGCAAAATCAGGAATCAAAGTTTCAAATGGTAAATATTCAGGTGTCTGTGCAAGCATAACATAGTTTTGCAGGAAAAGGCTCATGCCAATGGCAGAAATGAGTGCAGAGAGCCTTGGTGCGGTACGTAAAGGTTTATAGGCAATTTTTTCAACAGTGAATCCATAGGCACAAGAATATATAATTGCAAAGACAAAGGCGAGAATAACAATAACGATCGAATTCCAGCCCCATAATCCAAGGACACTTGCAACAATCAGGGCAGTCATGGCACCAATCATATATATTTCACCATGGGCAAAGTTGATCAAAGCAATAATACCATAAACCATGGTATATCCAAGAGCAATTAAAGCATAAATGCTTCCCCGTGTAAGACCACCGAGAAATAGTTCCATAAAATAGACAGGGTCTGCAATTATCTCTTTGATACCTCGAAAGCTGAGTACCCCGACAACTGCCACACCCAAAATAATTTTAAGTATACGCATGTTAATGAATTTAAAACTCCTGAACTTTGTTAAAATTTAGCAAAGTTAACTTATATAAAAACAGTAGCTGCAATAAATAATAGTTTTTATTGCAGTCCTGTTTTTATGTTCAATTCATATTAAATGAAAAGATTAATTAACCTGTGTATATTTTCCGTTTTGAACCTGATATACGGAAAAACCAGCGCCTATGACATCCCCATTTTTATCAAAACCAATTGGTCCGAGAGGAGAATCGATTTTGTTTGCAAAGAGAGCTTCCCGCATTTTGTCATAATCAAGGGAACCTGCTTTATTTGCTGCATTGGCAAGAGCCTGAACACAGGCATAACCATTATGGAAAAATGTTCCAGGAGCTTCACCATATTGTTTCTGATGTCTTGTAGATAATTTTATATAAAGAGGGTTGCTTGAAGTATCATTTGGTCCTGTTGCATAAACACCATCGGAATATTTGCCGGCCAGGGTGACAAAGTTGTCACCAATGATTCCGTCACCGCCGAAAAATTTGGTTTTAACTCTTTTCTTTTTAAGAAGCTGAACAAGTT
>CAZYDL010000182.1:0-7366 GCA_964646305.1 uncultured Desulfobacula sp.
ATTTTAGTTTATATGTCAACTATATTGAAATCAGAGGATTATCTTTCAAATTGTATTATAATTTACTGGTCACTGCTGAAAAATAATTTTCATAAATAAATTTGGCTAAGAGTATAGAACAATTTAATATTGCAGGAGGAATAATGGATTTTAAATTATCAACCGAGCTTAAAATGCTCCAGAAAGAAATCAGAAATTTTGCTAAAAAAGAGATTGCACCCTATGCAGACGAATGGGATGAAAAACATTATCTGCCAATTGATGAGGTCATGAGACCCCTTGGAGAAATGGGTTTTTTCGGAACTGTAATCCCGGAAGAATACGGCGGAGAAGACATGGGCTTTATGGCAGCCATGATCATAACTGAAGAGATTGCAAGAGTATCTTCTTCTTTAAGAGTGCAGGTTAATATGCAGGTCCTTGGATGCGCCTATACTATATTTCGGTATGGTAATGAAACAATCAAAAAAAAATATATAGAAAAACTTTGTACTGCTGAATATATTGGTGGCTTTGGCATTACAGAGTCTGATGCTGGTTCCGATGTAATGGCCATGGTTTCTACTGCTGAAGACAAAGGCGATCACTGGCTCTTAAATGGTTCAAAAACCTGGATATCCAATGCCAGCTATGCAGATGTTCTTATTCATTATGCCTATACTGATAAAGATGCCGGTTCCAAAGGGCTTTCCGCCTTTGTTATCGAACCTAAAAATTTTGACGGTATTAAAACTTCCGGACTTGATAAATTAGGGTCTCACTCCTCACCCACAGGAGAGGTTTTCCTTGATAATGTCAAAATCCCCAAAGAGAATATTCTTGGCAAACCAGGTGATGGCGCTAAAATTGTCTTCTCTTCTCTGAATCAGACAAGATTGTCTGCAGCAGCAGGTGGTGTTGGCCTTGCCCAGGCATGCCTTGACGTTGCAACCAAATACTGCAACGAGAGAAAACAATTTGGCAAAAAAATCGGTGAGTTCCAGATGAACCAGGACATGATTGCCCAGATGACAGCCGAAATTGAAGCTGCAAGGCTTGTTACTTACAAAGCAGCTTGTGCTAAAGATGATGGCAAACTCAATAATGGCCTTGATGTTGCCCTGGCTAAATATCTGGCAGGGGAAATTGCAACAAAAGCATCCAATTATGCCATGAGAATCCTTGGTGCCTATGGATACTCCACAGAATATCCAGTTGCAAGATACTATCGTGATGCTCCAACCTACTCCATGGTTGAAGGCTCTGCAAATATCTGTAAATGGATCATTGCCCTGGATCAGCTTGGATTTAGAAAAGCCAACAGATAAATTTAATTTAAATAATGGGATGTGAGATACTATTTTAACTCACATCCCATATCTAAAAACCAGATACAACCTAAACTGGATACGATATGGATAAAAAAGAGATAGCAAAAAAAACAGGTGAAACTGCAAAACTTTATTTCTCCACTGTAAAAGATGAGGATAAGCCGTATAATCTGTGGAAATATTTTGACAAGGGTCTTGCAAAGGATATGTCCTTGTATATCACAGGCCAGATGTATTCCAGGGAAAAAATACCACATGAAACAAGACAGCTTGTTACAGTGGCTGCCTTAGCTGTACTTTCAAAACCAGATGAACTCAAACTTCATATACATGCAGCCTTGAATGTGGGCTGTACAAAAGAAGAAATTGCAGAAGTGATTTTCCAGACCAGTATTTACGGTGGTGTTCCTGCTGCAAATACAGCACTTTCTGCCCTCAAGAGTGTTCTTGAGGAACGAGATGAAGCATAATATACTTTTAAATAATAGTCAGCAAAGCAGCACATAGTTTGGTTGCTTTGCTGATTGTATCAAAATCACCAACACTAACTGCCATGTGGCGACCCTGATTTGCCGACACACAATACCCTAAAATTTGAGCTTTAAGATATTTCTATTTTCATTAAAGTCAGGTGGGCAAAGCGACCACCACAATTATTCATTTTTCATTCTTAATTATTCCAATTCCCATTGACTTTTTCCTTTGTTTAGAATATTTATCCAATTGTTCAGGTGCGAAAGTGCTTAAAAGGGAACGCCTGTGAAACTCAGGGACGGGCCCGCCGCTGTAAGTGGGGACGAAAGCTTTACTCAAGTCACTGTCGATTCAACTCAGACGGGAAGGCAAAGCAATTAGGATGATCCACAAGTCAGAAGACCTGCCTGGCAAGTTGACATATTCTCCGTGGATAAGAGAATAAATATTAGATCTTGAGGAAAAAAGGGATAACCCCGGATCGTTTGAAATAAACGCGGTCCGGGGTTTTTTTATTTTCTTAAATCCCCGGCCATGAAAATTTTGCTTTTTTTTAAAGCAAATTATTAAAAAAGAGAGGGGAAATGAAAAAATTAATTTATTTAAGTATTATTATCTGTTCCTTTGTATTTGTGGGGTTTTCCATTGCCGAAGAAACCGCAATAATGGATGAGGTGGTTGTAACCGCAGGAAGAATTGAGGAACTAAAAGAAGATGTAACCACCAATATTTCAATTTATACGCAGGAAGATATCCAGCAGTCATCTGTTCATGATTTAAGTGATTTACTGGCTAAAGAAGGATTCATGATTCGGGAATATCCCAATTCCACCATGTCTGTGGAAATCAGAGGGTTTAGAACAGAAACACATGGTAATGATCTGGCCAGCCATGTATTGATACTGATTAACGGACGCCGGGCTGGCACTGGAAATTTAGCAAAAATCACCATGAATAATGTTGAACGGATTGAAATCATCCGGGGACCGGGATCTGTCCAATATGGAGCCTCAGCCATGGGCGGTATTGTCAATGTTATTACAAAAAAAGGTGATGGGAAACCCTCCTTTTTTATCCAAGAAACCCTGGGTTCCTGGGACCATGAAAATACCTCAACCGAATTTTCCGGGGCATTCAATGTATTTGATTTTTCAGCAAGCGCTTCAAAATCATCCCAGGATGACTATGATACAGCTGATGGCACACGCTATTATAATACTGGTTATGCTTCAAAGGAATTGTTTAATTGTAATGTCGGCCTGACTTTTGCGCCTGAAAACAGGATCGGAATCACATATTCCCATTATAAAGGAGACAAAATCGGAAAGCCGGGTTATCTAAGCAATAATGATCTTGATGATTATATTGATCATAGTCTAAATTCCTTTGATATCTCATATAAAGGTCAGACACAAAAAGGGTTTTTACTATGGAACCTGAAATATTTTAAAGGAAAAGACAAGTACGAAACATTTGATCCTTCAACCAGCAGCGAACATGACTACTTTCGAAATACTGACCACCAGGGTGCCCAGGCACAGCTGACAGCAAAATGGGATATTGCCCATGTAACAGCAGGTGTTGACTGGACAAATTATGCTATCAGCAACACCTATTCCACTGCCGGCAAGGAAAACACCTATGATAATCCAGCACTATTTCTCCTGGCAAAAACAAAGCTGATGGATGATAAGCTGGTTCTATCAGCAGGTGGGCGATATGATAAATATGAAGTTGAAAGCGATGACGGCCAGAGCAAAGATGCAAGTAATTGGTCAACAAGTGTGGGTATGGTCTATAAATTTATCCCTGGGTTCAATGTCCGTGCCAATTATGCAGAGGCATTCAGGATGCCGACAGCCAATGAACTTTATCTGTACAATGATTATGGTGCCTGGGGTATCTATGCCGGTAACCCTGATTTAAAGCCTGAAAAGAGCAAAACCTTTGAAATTGGCCTGGACTACAGCAAAAACAGTCTTAATGCGGGCATCACCTATTTTTATACAGACTTTGATGACAAAATTTCTACTACCTATGATGCAGGTACTAATACTACAAACTATGAAAATGCTGAGGGTGCAACCATTTCCGGGATTGAAGGAACGCTGCAATGGGATATTGGTGCTCTATTTGGATGGTCATTTGAATTGATTCCCTACACCTCCTTTACTGCTTTTACAGAATTTAAAAATGATGCAACCGATAACAATCTTAAGAACACACCAGAATGGACAGCTTCCTATGGCTTAAGGTTCATGGATGACGAACATGGATTTTCTTCCCGTCTGAATTTTGCCTATGTTGGAGAACAGGATATTACAGATTATGAAGGCACTGGTGCTACTACCCTTAAAAATTATACTGTGGCAGATCTCACGATTTCCAAACAACTTTTTTCATGGGCAAAATATGGTGCAATCTCGTTACAGGCTGAAATTACGAATCTTTTTGATGAGTCCTATACTGCGGTGCAGGGATACCCCATGCCCGGAAGAAGTTTCTATATTGGCCTGAGTTACAGGTATTAAGCCAGATAAAATTTTATAATCACTTTTAAAACCAGATTTTATTGAGCCAATCCTTTAAGGGTTGGCCAAATAAATAATTTAGGAACAATACCAATGAAAAAACTCAAAATTATCATATTTTTAATTATAAGTTTTTTATTCATAAATAATAGTTTTGCTTTTCCATTGAACTTTATGGATGATGCAGGCAAAATTTTTATAATTAAAAAAAAACCTGTTCAAGTTGTTTCGCTGGTGCCCACAATCACTGAGATTATCTTTAAACTTGATGCACAGGCATCTCTTAAAGGGATGACATATCACACTGTTTTTTCCTCCAACAACTCTTTAATCAAAGTTGTTGGAGGGTTTTTCAATCCATCAATACAAGCCATTGAAAAACTTAAACCCGACATAATTTTTGTTTCCAATCTCCATTCCAAGGTAAAAAAGCATTTTGACAATAGAGATATAAAAATAATTGAACTTGGAGCATCTTCTCTATCTGATGGTTATGAAAATATCCTCTTAATGGGGAAGATTTTTGAAAAAGAAGATAAAGCTTTGCTGCTTATAAAAGAGAATGATGATCAAATTAATGTAATCACCAGAAAACTTGGGTTTATAGATCCTGCAAAAAGAAAAAGAGTTATGCGCCTTATGGGCCGGGACAAACTTATGACTCCGGGCAGCGACTCTTTTCAAAATGAAATCATTGCTCTGGCAGGAGGAATTACCCATGATTTTAACAGGAATGGCAAGATTATATCTGTTTCAAAAGAGGAGTGGATGCAATTTAATCCCCAGGTTATTTATGGCTGCGGTAAAGATCAAGAACTGGAAAAAAATATCCTGAACCTTCCTGGCTGGAAAGATGTTGATGCTGTAAAAAATCACAGGATCTACTATTTCCCCTGTGATCTTACCTGCAGGGCGGCCACCAATACAGGCTATTTTATTCAATGGCTTTCAGCTTCGATTTATGGAGACCTGTTTGCATCCACCAAAAACAGGGTAGTTGAAAAGAAAATTACCACTATTCGTAAAATTGATTGTGATATTGATTATGTCAAAGATATCAGAATTGATGAAACAAGCATTTTTGATTTTAAAAACAGAACCCTGGTCATTGAATTTAACAATCCTGTAACAACGGTTTCAACACTTGAAGGTCAGAAAAACAATATTAAAACAATTGTCAACCATTATACTCCCCCGCCCAACTGGCTTGTTGATCATGATCATGGCATTGATTCGATCCGAAAACGCATATGCTCGGCTTTAAATCTTGACAGGCACGAAACAAGTATTCTGATCACCGGAGCTGATATGAATAATCTTGCAGTGAAAAAAGAGAAGTTTAAAGAACTTGAAGTGTGGGCCTTTGTAACCGCCGGAGTAAACTCCAATGCCATGAGAATGGGAAGGGATAAAGGTGGATTTTACGAGCCGGGTACAATCAATGTTATTATCATGTCTAATATGCAGATGAGCAACAGAGCCATGACCAGAGCCATCATAACCGCAACTGAAGCAAAAACCGCAGCCCTTCTTGATATGGATATAAGGTCAAGTTATGCAAATGGAGCATATCGTGCAACAGGTACAGGCACAGATAATGTGGCACTTATCCAGGGAGCAGGGCAGATACTTAAAGGTACAGGAGGCCATACCAAATTTGGAGAATTGATAGCAAAAGCTGTATATAAAGGGGTTAAAGAGGCCATTGCAAAACAAAATAAAATCACTGCAAAAAGAAATATATTTCAACGCCTTAAAAAAAGAGGTATAATAATCTTCAGCCTTGTTGATAAGGAACAAACCAATTGCAAACGCAGAAAAAATCAATTTGCAGGAGAAGTTGAGCATTTATTGTTAAATCCGAGATATGCAGGCTTTATGGAGATGGCACTCTCATTGAGTGATGATTATGAAAAAGGATTGATTAAAGATATATCATCCTTTGAAAAACTTGCAGATTCAATTGCCCTGGAAATTTGTAACGGCAATATAAAAGAGACAAAGCAGATGATTAAAGAACCCAATGAAATGCCCCATATTATCCACACAGCCTTAAATGCTATTTTTAATGGTGTGTACCACAGGGAATTTTAACCTGGTATGAAAAAAATTAGATTGCTATTATCTGCCCTTAAAATTGAAAGGGGTGCTCAAATATGAAACCGCCTATTGTTTTATCAGCTTTTGGGACAAGCTCAAAAGCACTTGAAACCTATTCTTTTATTGACAGCATTATAAAAGCAAGGTTTGCCGGCCATGAGGTAGTGTGGGCCTATACATCAAGGATGATTAAACAAAAGCTTGCACAGGAGTCTAATGTGCAGATCAAACACCCTGATGCTGTGTTAAAAAAACTTTATGAGAAAGGACATAAAAGAGCTGTTGTTCAATCCATGCATTTGATTTGTGGTCATGAGTTCTACAAGCTCACTGATGAAGCCAGGTCAGCAAAGATACATACCAGTATTGGCATGCCCCTTTTAACCTCCTGTGATGATTATAAAAATGTGAGCCTGGCTTTATCAATAGATGAATATTTACAGGAAAACGAAGCTGTTGTCCTTGTTGGGCATGGGACTCAACACCATGCATGGACTTCATATCCAGCTTTGGAAAATATTTTAAAACAAAATTATGGTCCTGACGTACATATTGGTGTTATTGACACAAAGTTTCCCAAAATTCACCTCATTGAAAAAATTGACAGGACAGGAGCTAAACAGATTATTTTATTACCATTTATGCTGGTGGCAGGAATGCACCTTAAAAGGGACTTAACTGGATCTGAAGACTCCTGGCAAAACGCTTTTAACGCAAAAAATATTTTTGTTAAAATAGAGAAACAAGGAATTGGTTATAATAAAAAGATTATTGAAATTTTTATCAACCATATTCAAGATGCCCTGGACAGAGTGTTATAAAATGCCCCAATTTGTGAGCCACCTCTTTGGATTCTGACTTCTGCGCGGGTTAAAATTTTAATTACTAACTTAGGTTTTCATATGAAATTTATTTTTTATTACCTGAAAAAGAATTTATTTTTTCAGATTT
>CAZYDL010000183.1:0-7365 GCA_964646305.1 uncultured Desulfobacula sp.
AATAGTTACTGCTTAATTACAATTATGTTTTTATCTGGTCATGGCATGTTGACTTGACAAAATAGGCATTTTGTAACAGGTTGTTGAACCATAAGTAATAGTTAAAATATGGTAAAAGGATTTTTATGGCAATTTCTGAAATGCATCCAGTACATAGATTTGAACCATGGCAGGTGTGGCCTGGCTCCTATGATAATAAATTCATCCCAGGAGAATATCCCCATAAACAAGACCAGGGGCTTGTCATTGATAAAACAACACCTGTTGCTTCCATGGGTTCATGCTTTGCCAGGGAGATCAGAAAGGTTCTGATTAGAGAAAAATATAATTATATTACAAAGGAAATCTGGCATCCTGCATCTGTCCATGCCAGTGCTGCCTGGGAAAGAACCTATAATACATTTTCAATGCGTCAGATTTTTGAATATACCTTTGAATCATTCACACCTGAGACAAGGTGGTGGGTAACTCCTGAAACCGGACAGGTTCAAGATCCCTACCGCAGAATTATTCTCTATGATTCCATTGAAGAGGCACAAAAAGATTTCCAGTCCCATATTAAATGTTCAAGAGAAGCCATTATGGATGCAACGGTTTTGATATTAACCCTTGGCCTTACGGAAATATGGGAGGATAAAAAAGATAAAAGTGTGATATGCCTGCCTTCAGGACCCTATTTTAACGAGGGAGCTGGCAAGGATGAATATATTTTCAGAGTCAGCAGATATAATGAAAATCTTGAAAATCTTGAAAGAATTTATACAATAGTTAAAAAATATAATAAAGAATGCAAGCTTCTTATTACTATCTCTCCTGTCCACCTCTGGGCAACATTCAGGGATGATATGGATGTTATAAGCGCAAACTGCAATTCAAAATCAACTTTGCGGGCAGTTGCAGATGAATTTGTAACCAACCATGATGATGTATTTTATTTTCCAAGCTATGAAATTGCCACAAATTTTACCATGATGATGAACCAGACATGTTTTGTAAAAGGAAAAGAAAATTTTCATATTAATCAGGAAACAATTGAATTGATTATGAAACATTTTTTTGAGTTCTATGGATAGATTTCCAACTTTTAATATTCTGATGTATTCCCATGATACCTATGGACTGGGGCATATCAGAAGAACCATGGCCATTGCAGGACAGCTTCGCAAGGCAAACACCAATATTTTAATATTAACAGGTTCTCCCATTGCAGGAAGGCTCAGCTTTCCTAAATATGTTGATTATGTCCGTATCCCGGGCATGATAAAAAAAGCCAATGATGAATATTTTCCCTTGACCATCCGCATTGATCCCAAACAGGCAATGGAGATCAGACAAAGTATTATAATGGCAACGGTACAGACATTTTTGCCTGATCTCTTTATCGTGGACAAAGAGCCCCAGGGCCTTAAAAAAGAAGTTCTTCCCGCTTTGGAGTGGATTTCGAAAAAATTGCCAAATACCCAGACCATACTTGGTTTAAGGGATATCATGGATGATGCTGATACAGTTAAGGCTGACTGGAAGAAAAAAGAGATTTATACAACAATAGAAGATCTCTATTCTGAAGTATGGGTTTATGGGGATAAAAATATCTACAATCCCATAAAAGAGTATGATATCCCAGAATCCATTGCCAAAAAAATTCATTTTACAGGTTATATTCCGCGGACCATGCCCAAAAAAAAAATTGTTCAGGATCTAAGGCTGGAATTGAATATCATGCGCAATGAAAATCTTGTAACAGCTACCATTGGAGGCGGCGGAGATGGATTTCATATTCTGGATTCATATTTGAAAATGCTTGAAAGAATGAAACAGCAATCTATTTTACCTCCTTTTCAAAGCATTATTGTCACAGGGCCTTTTTTATCCAGCAGTGATATGGAGAATATTTTTCAACGTGCAAGAGAACTTGATATCCAATGTTATGATTTTTTTACGGACATGGAAAACTTGATTGCAGCCTCTGATATTGTTGTGTGCATGGGGGGCTATAATACAATTTGTGAAGTTCTTTCATCAAAAACGCTCTCACTTGTGATTCCACGGGAAATTCCAAGAAAAGAGCAATTTATAAGAGCCGGGGCCTTTAACCATGAAAATTTAATAGAGTTTATCCCATGGAGCAGGCTAAATGATTCTAATCTTGAAGAGAAAATTCTTTATATGCTGGAAAACAGGGAACCTTTTAAAAAGGCTTTAACTGGTTTTCACATGACCGGAATTGCAAATATATGCAGGCGCATTTCTAAATTCAGGGACTCAAAAAATGGACAAAAAGACAAACCAGACACTCTGCATGATTCTAAAGGGTTATCCTAGAATATCTGAGACTTTTATTTCAAATGAAATTTTACTGCTTGAATCACTTGGGTTTAATATCCATATCATATCCATGCGTCATCCAAGGGAGAATTTTTCCCACGCCAGTATAAAACAAATCAAAGCTCAGGTGGATTATCTTCCAAGCAGTATAATGGAAAATATCCTACCTCTGGGATTTCATAATCTTATGCTGGCTTTTAAAAGGCCAGGGGCTTATTTTAAAGCCCTTAAAAAAGCCGGTACAAGATGGCTGAGAACAAGAAAATCAGCCACAATCAAACATCTGCTCCAGGCAGGATATCTTGTGCATAAATTTCTTCCAGGCAAAAATATTGTGCATTTCCAGGCGCATTTTGCCCATTCTCCAACTTCGGTGGCATTGTTTTCAAGCATATTAAGTGGTGTGACCTTCAGTTTTTTTGCCCATGCAAAGGATATTTATACATCCCATCCAGCACAGCTTAGAGAGAAGATTAATATGGCAAAATTTGTTGTAACATGTACAAAATACAATAAAAAATATCTCTCAAACCTGGCAGGAAATACAATCACACCTCTTTTTTGTGTATATCATGGAATTAATCTGGATTATTTTTCTCCGAATTTGAATAACACATCATGCACTGCACCCTATAAGCTTCTCACCGTTGCAAGAATGACTGAAAAAAAAGGATTGTCAACTATTTATCATGCCCTGGCTGTTCTCAAAGAGAGAGGCCTTAAATTTAAACATACCCTTATCGGGCAGGGCGATGATAAAGACAAGGTGATTGGACTTATTGAAAAACTCGACCTTAAAAATGAGACTGAGCTCTGCGGTGCTTTGACCCATGAAGATGTTATCGGGCATTATGCAGGATCAGACCTTTTTGTTCTGGGGTGTCAAATAGCCGAAAATGGTGACAGAGACGGCATTCCAAATGTTATGGCGGAAAGCATGGCCATGGATCTGCCTGTGGTGGCAACCAATGTTTCAGGTCTGCCTGAATTCCTTGAAGACAGGGTTTCGGGCATGATGGTGCCCCCCAAAGATTCCCAGGCCCTTGCCAATGCCATGGAAACAATGCTCAAGGATGATAAATTAAGAAAAAAAGTGACCCTGGAGGCCAGAAACAGAATTACCAGGAATTTTAACAATAAAGCACTGGTTCAGGATCTTGCACAAATTTATTGCAATATGATCCCGGCCCTTGCAGGCTGCCATAATAACCCTGAAAAATTGCCGTCAAGATGAAGATTGCCTTTTATGCACCCTTTAAACCCCTTGGACATAAAAACCCTTCCGGAGATCTGATCATAGCAGAGGGTATTGTTGAATTTTTAAAAACCCGGGGGCATATAATTGAAGTCCAAAGCACACTAAGGGCAAGATGGATCTATTTTAAACCCTGGGCTTGGCCCAAGCTTGTACTTGATTGTATTAAATGCTTAAAAAATTTACATAAAAATCCGCCTGATCTATGGCTTACTTACCATTCATACTACAAAGCTCCTGATATTATAGGCCCTCTGGTGTGCAGGATTTTAAATATAAAATATATAATTTTCCAGGGTATCTATTCAACAAAACCAAAACGAAGATTTAAAACAATCATTGGATTTTATTTTAACCGTTTAGCTCTGCTAAGGGCAGATCATGTTTTTACAAATAAATCCTCGGATTTAAAAAATCTTAAAAGAGTTATTCCAGAAGATAAACTCACCTATATCAGACCCGGCATCAAGCCTTGTGAGTTTAAAAAAAATGAGAAACTTGGTATAAAGCAGAGGAAACAATGGGGGATCAAACCTAAGTGCCATGTGATTTTAACAGCTGGAATGTTCAGAAATGATGTAAAAACCCAGGGGCTGTCATGGTTGATAAGGTGCTGTGCCAGACTTGTGCATTTGAAAACAGATTTTCATCTTGTCATTGCAGGTGCAGGCAAAATGGAGAGTCATCTCAAGAATCTTGCAAAAAAGCATATACATGGGCACTACACTTTTGCAGGGAAAATTAAACGAGAAGATATGTTTAAATTTTACAGCAGCGGTGATGTTTTTGCTTTCCCTGGAATCAAAGAATCCCTTGGCATGGTTTACCTTGAAGCCCAGTCATGTTCTCTGCCTGTTATTGCATTTAAAAATGGCGGTATCCCGGAAGTGGTGAAGGATAAAGAGACAGGTTTTTTGCTTCCCATGTATGAATGTAAACGCTTTTCTGATACGCTGATCTATCTGTTAAATAATGATGTGGTCAGTAAACAGATGGGGAAAGATGCAAGGGCATATGTAACAAAACAGCATGATATTGAATACAATTATTTGGTGTTTGAAAAAACAATCTGCACCATTGCGCGACAAGTTGTTACAAAATGAAAATAATTCTAAGTTCAAGGTGGAAAATAAATTTGACCACAGACATGCATGCAGTATTTGAGCATGCGTTCCTCTTCGATCCCGGGGAGTAAATTTATTTTTTTTACGCTGCAATTGGGAGATATATGATAAAATTAGGATTAATCAGGCATGCAATGACCCAGTGGAATTGTGAAAAAAAAATCCAGGGAAGAGAAGATATTGAATTAAGTCTGCAGGGCAGGAAGCAGGCTGAAGCCTGGGCAGAGATTTTAAGTTCTGAACAATTTGATTTAATTTTATCCAGTACAATGAAAAGGGCACAGCAGACAGCTTTGATTATTCAAAAGAGAATCAATGTGGATATTGAATATGATATAAATCTAAGGGAACAGGATTTTGGCCAGTGGGAAGGAGAGAAAATTAAGGATATCAGGGAGCACAACCCGGGCCAGATTGAATCTCAGGAATCCAGAGGCTGGGAGTTCTGCCCGCCTGGCGGTGAATCAAGAATTAATGTTTTAAACAGAGCGTTTAGAGCAATTGAAACTGCTGTAAAAAAAGATGACAATAAATATATTTTAATGGTGAGCCATAACAGCGTAATAAAAACATTGATATACAAAGCTCTAAACAGGAAATTTACTCTTGATGAAACATCTGTGTTAAAAGATTATCATCTCCATGCAATGTGCTTTGACAAAACCCTTGAAATTCAAGAATTAAACTCCATAAATTTAGGGAATTGCGGATGAAAATTTTAGTTTACTGCCAGCATGTTCTTGGGGTGGGGCATTTTTTTAGAACCCTTGAAATAATAAAAGCCTTGAAACGCCATGATGTTATTCTTGTTACAGGCGGTGACAGAGTAAATGTAACACTTCCCAATCATGTCCGACAGATTGAACTGCCTGGACTTATGATGGATGCAAATTTTTCTAATCTCAGCACTATTGATCCTGAAAAAACCATTGAAGATGTAAAATTTGAACGCCAGAAGGTATTACTGGACATTATAATAGCAGAAAACCCTGATCTTTTTTTAATTGAATTATTTCCTTTTGGCAGAAAAGCCTTTGGGTTTGAGTTAATTCCCATGCTTGAATATATCAAGGAAAAGACCTTGATAAATTGTAAAGTAGTCTGCAGTCTGCGGGATATTCTGGTTGACAAAAAGAATCAAAAAAAGCATGAGAACCGTGTGATTAATGCTTTGAACACCTGGTTTGATGCAGTACTTGTCCATTCAGATCCAAATTTAATAAAACTTGATTCAACATTTTCACAGATTGATAGAATAAAGATTCCCATTGTCTATACAGGGTTTGTTACTCCTTTGCCTGATGCAAAAAAAGTAGAACAGATCAGTGCCGAAATCAGATCTGACGGGAATAAATATTTGGTCATTGCAAGCGCAGGCGGTGGAAACGTGGGTGCACCATTGCTGAAAGCTGTTGTACAGGCTTTTAAAACTCAATCTTTAAAAAATATAGCCAGACTGCATCTGTTTACAGGGCCCTATATGGATGAAAAAGACAAACAATACCTTCATGGCTGTGCTGATTCCCAGATTATGGTTAAAGAATTTGCAGATGATTTTGTATCCCTGCTTGCTGCATCTGATCTTTCTGTAAGCATGGCAGGATATAATACATGCATGAATATTGTCGCAGCAAAAATACCATGCCTTGTCTGGCCATTTTCCCAGAACAGGGAGCAGATACAAAGAGCCCGCAAAATCGCAAAATTTATTCCTTTGGCCATACTTGAAGATAAAGACCTTGCACCCTCCACGCTTTCTCAATTAATTATAAAAACCCTTGAAGCTCAAAGTAAAAAAGATATTTGCAAAGCCTTTGAGATTAAAGATGTTAAATTTAATATTAAAGATGTTAAACTTAATATTAATGGTGCCTTAAATACCTGTAACTGGATAGGAGAAAATTTATAATTGATATCATCAATATATAATTCATTTGAGGGTAAGCTGCCCCCAAAAACAGGTGATGCAATAAAAAGTATTATTGATAAGCATCTGCTATCCAGGGAAGAAATCACAATTTTTTTCAGGGCAGATGATATTGGTGTGCCTTCAAAAAATTATTCCAGGATGGTGGAGTTGTTTATCAAATACAGGACCCCACTATGCCTTGCTGTTGTGCCTTGCTGGATGACAAAACAGCGCTGGAAAACTATGGAAAATTTTGAGAGCCAAGGTAAAAATCTTTTTTGCTGGCATATTCATGGTTACAGACATACTAACTATGAAGCCAGGGGTAAAAAATTTGAATTTGGGGAGTCAAGAGCATCAAAGGAAATTTTCAATGATCTGTCAAAGGGATATAAAAGGCTTAAATCCATAATTGGCAAAAGCCTGACCCCGATATTCACACCTCCCTGGAACAGGTGCAGTTTTGAGACAATGCAGATTCTGCAAACACTTGGCATTCAGGGTATCTCAAGAAGTTACGGGGTAAAACCACTGCCGCCCACAGGATTTAAAGATTTCCCCACCCATGTGGATCTGCATACAAGAAAGGAAAAAGATGCCCAACAGGGCTGGCAAAATCTTTTAAAGGAATTTGATAAAGCAGTGAAATTTAAAACCTGCGGTATAATGATTCATCACATGCGCATGAATAATCAGGCTTTTGTTTTCCTTGAATTTATGCTCAAGCTCTTTTCCGAGTATAAGCAGATAAA
>CAZYDL010000184.1:0-7310 GCA_964646305.1 uncultured Desulfobacula sp.
TGCTTAACTGGTGCATCAAATGAAATAATATTCTTAAATTTTTGATTCCAGTAAGCTTCTTTATTTTTAATATTTTTTATTGCGTGTAATACCATCATTTCATCCTGCAAAAAGACATCGCCCCGGTCAGAAGCAATCATTTTACATGCAGAAGAAAGATTTGGTGCCCAGTGAATTTTGAATTGTGCCAGGTTTTTTTCAGCCCATCCATCACCAAGATAATCAATAATTATTAATCCTTTCAGATCATCAAGATATTTAACAGATTGTATTTGGGCAATATTCAGATTATTTTTTTGTGTGAATATTTTATACTTCATTACAAATACCGGCTCCTGACTCGGTACCAGATATTCAAGTCTTTTAGGTGTGGGGACTGTTATTAATGCATCGGCCTGTTTGTTTTGTACAAGCATTTGTGCTCTTTTCCAGGGATAGATTTCATATTTTAATTGTATTTCCATGCGCTTAAATGCTTTTTTGATAATATCAAAAAATATGCCTGTTGGCTGGGTTTCAGAATCTCCTGATATATATGGAGCAGCATCTATATCATCTGCTATAAAGAAAGGCTCGGTAGCATAAATTGCATTTTTAAAAACAAAAAAAAGAAGTATCGTTAATATTGTTAATTTGTATTTTTTACTATCCAATTATCATATCTCCGATGCTGAATTAAGCTCTGAATTTTTTCACTCCTGTTTTATAAAATATGTTCCATCCTTTGTCCAGTTCTTTAATAATTAGTGACATAGATCCGGCTTAATATCAGGTGTTTAACGCTTCCTTAACTGCCTGAGCAAGTTGATTTATGGAATAAGGTTTTTTAATAAATTGTTTTGCTCCAAGCTGTAGAGTCGCTTTAACATCATCGCTCTCAGAAAACCCGCTTGCAATGATTGCTTTCTGCTTGGGATACAGCTTAATGATTTCTTCATATGTTTGCCGTCCATTTATACCTGGTTCCATGAGCATGTCTAACACGATTAAGTCTATTGGATTTTCCTTAAGAAATTTGATCGCCAGTTTACCAGAGCTGACTGAATCGACCTTGTAGCCAATAGTTTGTAACATCTGACAGGCAATGTCACATAGGTGAGGTTCGTCATCGACAATAAGAATATGCTCACTGTTCCCTATGAATTTTTTAGAGTTGTTGTTTGTATTTTGAACTACAACTTTTTCTCTGGTCACTGGGAAATAGAGTTGAAAGCATGTTCCCTTCTCACTACTTTCAACAAATACTTTACCATCATGATCTTTCATAGTATTCCATACAACTGTCAAACCAAGGCCAGTGCCGCTTCGTCCCATTACCTTCTTGGTGTAGAAAGGCTCAAAAATGTGTTCTAAATCCATATTTGAAATACCAGCACCAGTATCCTGTACACTAAGAACAATATAGTCGCCTTCTTCCATATCTTGTTTACGATTCGTTGAATCATCAATGTGTTGGTTATAAGTTGAAACAATAACATTTCCTTCATCAACAATGATTTCGGCTGCATTTGTTACCAAATTCATAAGACATTTTTTAATATGTACAGGGGAACAGAGAATATTGTGGTTTTCAGCCTTAAGTTTGCACTGATATTTTATATTAGGATACAATGATATAAGTTTTTTGTACTCGAGTGAATTAAGGTATTCTTGAATTAAAGAGTTGAGGTTCTGGACTTCTTTAGCACTAGCAGCACCTCTGGCAACAGTGAGTAGATCTGCCACCACTGTTGCTGCTCTTTTGCCTGACTCCATTATTGCCTTAATTGGCTTTCGCAGATTACTATCCTTGGGCAAATCACGTAAGATTAACTGTGGGTATCCAATAATCCCCGAGAGAATATTGTTCAGGTCGTGAGCTACTCCTCCAGCCATCAAACCAATTGATTCCATCCTTTGGGATTGAATAAGTTTATGCTCAAGATTTTTTGTTTCTGTAATATCACTAATAACAATAACAAGACCAGTGCATATATTACGATTGTACACATAAGATGCTGCTACCCTGACAATTTGTTTGCTGTCTTGGTTAGAAAGACAGGCAACTGTATTTATTTGATCGATCTGTTTGTTCTCTATTATGAATGGAACATCAAGAGAAATTTTTGTTTTCAGGTTATAATTATAGAGAGTTAATTTATCAGAAATTGATTGACCCAGTATATCTTCATTTGTGCTGTTGAGTAGATCTAGGGCAACTGGATTTACCCTGGAGATACAACCATTTACATCAGTGGCCATCACTGCATCTCCTATGGAATTTATGGTTGTGCGGAGATCTTCCTCTTTTGCCTGAAGCTCGGCAGTTCTGTCTAAAACAGTACGGTTTAATAACCTTCTGGAAGATTGCAGGTATATTATGAAAGCAACAACCAAAAATAATGTTGTACACACGAGAAATGAATTGAAATAATAGTAAATATTGCGGACGTAAACGACTGCAGACAGTGTCCCAAGATTGAGATTATCTCTTATAATATCTGCACTATATCCTTTTGTCTGAATAAGATTGTATTGAATCAGTATCTTCTCCACTGTATCATTCGGAATGGTATCGATACTGAGGTATTTCTTACCACTTTGCAGAGTAACAGCAATATTTTTGTAATAATTAGCCTCAATAGCCAATTTTAAATATTTTTCAGATGAAGACTGATCAAACCGCCAGATATCATCAAAAATAACACGAGCATGTTTAGTGATTATCTTCTGATTGGTTAAATCCACTCTCTCTGCATAGGAAATAATAGTATAGATATAGAGAATAAATATTATCATAGCAATCAATATACTGATAAATTTAGGATTATTTATTCTCATATCGATACTAACCTAGTAGGAATCATTGTTTTTTGTAGTATCTTTTAATGATAGCAGAGTAATCTTTTGTAGATTTAAAGTGCTTAAGTGATTTGCTAAATTGAGTTACAAATTCAACAGAGACTTTCTTTTTTGAGAAACCTATATACAATGGACTTTCAATAACTGAAGGGGATAAAAATTTTATCTTATCAGCAACATCTCTTTTGTTGGCAAGATAGGTAATCACCATTGTATTCCCAATACCCATTTCAACTCGTTTGTTAAGAACTAGCTGGATGAGTTGATCTCCTGATTCAGCCATTGTTTTCTGTTGCATGTTTTTCTTGTCAAACGCTTCTCCATAGCTGTAATTTTCAATCACTCCTATATGGCGATTAGTGATATCGTTTAAGTCTCCAGAAAAACTCAATGTATTCGATTTCAATGTGAAAAAGCTATTATCTTCCATGATGATTGCATTTTTAGGAAATATGAGAAACTGCTCTCTCTCAGATGTTTTAAAGAGAGGCATTATTGCATCGACATAGCCTTCTTTTCCATTGTATATCATTCTGTTCCAAGGATAACTACTAAATTGGATAGAAATATTTAATTGTTTGGCTACATGATTTATAACCTCAATACAGATACCTGTTGGTTTTTTATTGTCATCAAAGAAGTAAAAAGGAGAGTATCCCGTTCCAATACCAACATGTAAAGATTTATCTTCAGCATAGATGAAGTTGGGCAATGCCACAATAAGTAGGATTAAAAAGAGAAATTTTTTCATAGCTTAAATTCCCTATAAAATTTGCATGCATGACTGAAAAAGCTGATCCTGCATTTGGCTTCAATGCTACTGTTGTCTCCACTTTATATACTGTGTATATTAGGATAGGATTTGTCTTTTGTCAAATAAGGCAATACAACAATCAGGATGTCACGCTTAGTTTACAATCCCTAGCAAATTGAATTTTCCAGTAGCACACAATGATGGTATCATCTGTTGTATTGGTATTAAAGAGTCTTTTCAAAATGTTTCTTGGTTTCTTTTCATAATATCTGATATATAGAGCAGGAAATTTGTAATAATATTGGGTTAAATTTTGAAGGGAAGGGAATAGTGATGAATTTAATATTTAGGGTTTTTCAAATAGTTTCAATTATAGCAATAACTGCTTCTTTAACCTTTGCTCTCAGTTTCCAGGAGATTGAGAAAAAAGCGAAAAATGGTGATTTGGCATCCCAGAAAGAGTTGGCTGATATCTATTATAAGGATCTTCCAAAAAATGATGAGGAAGCCTTTAAATGGTATACTGCGGCAGGAAAGCAGGGCGATTTACAGTCTTTTTTCATGGTGGGATACATGTTATTTCAAGGTGAAGGGGTAATCCAGAATTATACAAAGGCATTGGATGTTTTTCAGCAGCTGGAGAAAAAAAATTATTCAGATGCATTGACCATGATGGGATTTATGTATGAAAGAGGCGTTGGTGTGGCACAGAATACGTCACAGGCTGTTGCTTACTATACTAAAGGTGCAAAATTAAATAATCTGGATTCCATGAGAAATCTTGCCGTATTATATACCAAGGGAGAACTGGTGGAAAAAAATCTCCCCAGGGCGTTTCTATTGCATAAAAAGGCGGCAGATCAAGGAAGTCCTGCATCCTGCGCCAGTGCAGCCAGAATGTATTATTTTGGAGAGGGTGTTCAAAAAAATGTTAAGCAGGCGGCAATTTACAGCATAAAAGGTGCAGAAGGCGGAGATCCTACCGCAATGGAATGGGCCGGTTATTTTTACTACAATGGCCAGGGGGTTACTCAAAATCTTTCAGAAGCATTAAAGTGGTACCAGCTTGCAGCAGAGAATAAAAGTTTGAATGCCCAGTATATCACAGGCACAATGTATGCCAATGGGGAAGGGTGTGAAAAGAGTTTGTACGCGGCAGACCTGTGGCTGGCCATAGCGAGCTATTGCGGACATGAGGATGCGAGTGTATTGTTGGAAAAAGTTCGTGCAGAAGCAGATAAAAATGGTGTCATGATATTGAGGTCTGCACATCCTCTAAAAGCTCACTGTGCGTGTTGCGAATAAATATTTATCCTTAAATCATTTGGGGCGTTAATTACAATGAAATTCATTAAAGTGTTATTAATTTTTTCTATTATATTGCTATTATTCTCTTGTGTGGCAAAAAAGAACCTGGAATGGGGATGGTACCATTATGACAGGGGGGATGCATGTAAAGGTGGTAAGTTTTTTAAAAAAGCAGCATTGCAAGGGGATGCAGAAGCGATATACATGATGGCATATGTCCAGGAACATGGGGAATGTCATACTAAAAATCTTGAGAATGCACTTACTCTTTATACCACTGCAGCATCAAAAGGGTACTTAAAAGCCCAGGTCAAAACAGGAGAGATATACTATCAAGGGGACTGGGTTAAAAGAGATTATAAAAAGGCTGGTTATTGGTATGAAAAAGCAGCTGAACAAGGGGATGCTTATTCGCAATATGTGGCAGGGTATATGTATGTAAATGGTCAGGGAACTAAAAAGAATTATATCCAGGGTGTGAAGTGGTTACAATTATCAGTTGAGTAAAATTCCAGCCTCGGGATGTTCACTCTGGGATCTCTCTACTTTTATGGAACAGGTGTTACAAAAGATACAGATAAGGCATATGATCTGTTTATCAAAGCCGGACAGAAAGGCGATGCTTCAGCGCTTCG
Source organism: uncultured Desulfobacula sp. (assembly GCA_964646305.1). GTDB lineage: Bacteria > Desulfobacterota > Desulfobacteria > Desulfobacterales > Desulfobacteraceae > Desulfobacula. The sequence continues at coordinate 5,539 of CAZYDL010000184.1, forward strand.
CATGCTGGGCTACATGTTTTATAATGGAAAAGGTGTGAATAAAGATACAAATAAGGCTGTTTCATACTTTGAACAAGCAGTGGAAAAAGGATCAACATTTGCAATGGTTACCCTGGGGAAAATGTATGAAAAAGGGAATGCGCTGCCCAAAGACAGTGATAAAGCATTGGAGCTGTATACAAAGGCTGCTGAGAACAGCGATTCAAGCGGACAATATGAATTAGGCAGAATGTTGTATAGTGTTCAAAATTACACAGCATCATTTAAGTGGTTTAAGCAATCTGCAGAACAAAACAATAAAAATGCATTGTACATGGTAGGGGCGATGTACCACAACGGTGATGGTATGAAATATGATTCTGACACAGCAGCTCAATGGTTTTCAAAATCAGTTCGCAGCGGTAGCCAGGATGGGCTGGATGCATTGATGAAGTTGGAAAAAACAGGAAATAGTGTTGCAAAACAAGAGCTGTGTTCTTTGTATAAAGATCAAAAAATTGGGAAAGATAATTACATTGATAAGCTGTGCAAGGGACAATAATGAAGATTCTTTATTTTTTCTTTATCTTTTTAATTGCGCATTTATCACCCGTGTTTGCTGTGGAATCACCACAACTTTCTGAGAAATTGCGCCAAAATGCAGAAGAGCACCTGAAAGTGGAAGTGATTCATGTTGAGCATCAAAATTTTAGTCATCAAGCATATGTTGAAATATATGTGAAAGCCAGAGTTAAAGTGTTGTCTGTGAAAAGATCCCGTAATGCTCTTAAGTACAATTATCAAATAAATTTAAACTATTTACACCATTATAAACAGCAGGAAGACGGGAAACCGGCACCAGGACCATCCATATTGCCAATATTGGAAAATGGACAGATATTAATAGTTTTTCTAAATAAAATTGAAGGGATGAGAAATACTTACAAACCCGCTGCATTGGGCAGAAGCTTTCAATTTTAAGTATTGGGGAGGATGGTATGCCTGAAGAGCAGGAGCAGAACAGTATCCATGATGAAGAGACTACCGGGGGGTATTCTTTCCCGGTTTTTACGATGTGGATTGTATATGGTTTATTATTGGTGGTGATTGCACAAGTTCCCTTTCCATGGGCACGGGCGGCATTGCATGGTGTTTACTTATTTACTATGGTATTGTTTATGCTGACGGCATTCAGTAAAAAAGCTTTAAAAAAAGCTCAACAGGTGGATAAAACCATGACATCCAGTACCTGGAAATTTAATCAGCTGCTTTTTTTTGTGGTAATCCCCCTGGTGGTATGGGCTGGATTGATGAGCATGCGAGGATGGAGATTTTGATATGAAAACAGATGCCAAAAAAGAGCAGAAAGAGCTTAAAGTTTTATTGGATGAAGCTGCTGAAATCAGAAAAGAGTTGAGTAACCAAGAAGGCCTTAAACAAGCATCGTCAGATATAGGAAAGGTATTAAAAGGGATTGGTGCACTTGGGTTTCTGATTCTTATGGTTTTTATGGTGGGTAAAAAACTTGCTGATATTAAAACTGTGAATATATCAGGCTGGGTTGCTTTGGGAATTATCCTGGTGAGTGGCACTCTGTTGGGGGTGAAACTGTCTAATATTCTGGAAAAAAAACCAATCTCAGTGAGAATAGTTGTATGAACATGAGTGTAGGAGTTGTGTTTATTATTTTTGGGGGAATTGCGTACCTGTTTTGGGATAGTTTGTCTAAATTTTTTTAGTTCTATAAATGACAATCTTTAAAATTCCAGACTATTATTAAAAGTTTTTTAATT
>CAZYDL010000185.1:0-2749 GCA_964646305.1 uncultured Desulfobacula sp.
CTGTAAAATATACTGAAAAAGGACAAGTATCTCTCAGGGGTAAGGTAGTAGAGCAGGAGGCGTCAAGTCTAGCCCGGCTGCGTTTCGAGGTGGAGGATTCAGGTATCGGCATTGCTAAAAAAAATCAAGATATTATTTTCACTCCTTTTGAACAAATTGGAAACCAGCCTGCTACTGAAGCTGGAACAGGTCTGGGGCTGGCTATTTGCAAACAGTTTATTGAGCTGATGGAGGGCCATATCAGTGTTGACAGTAAACCTGGAAAAGGATCAATATTTTACTTTGAGATACCGGTTAATATTTGCGCCCCATCTCATGGGGACTCTGTTGATCTGCTGAATAAACGTATAACTGGATTGGCACAGGGAGGGAAACGCTATCGTATCCTCATTGCCGAAGACAGGTTGGAGAACCGATTGCTTCTGCACAGTCTGCTTGAACCATTAGGTTTTGACATTCGCGAAGCAGTCAATGGACAGGAGGCCGTGGATCAGTTCAAAGAGTGGCATCCCCACCTGATCTGGATGGACATCCGAATGCCGGTGATGAATGGACTGGAAGCAACCCGGACTATCAAGAGCAATAAAGATGGTATAGACACCAAAATCGTTGCACTGACAGCCCATGCCCTTGAAGAAGAACGCATTGAAATTCTGGAAGCTGGATGCGATGATTTTATACGAAAACCCTATCGGGATACAGAAATTTTTGATAGCCTGACAAAGCAATTGGGAATACAATTCCAATACGTTGAAGAAGAGACTCCATTTGAAATGGAGCAAGACAACGACTTGGACAAAAAGCAGCTAAAAAAGATTCCATTAAAATTGATAGAGGACTTACGTGAGGCCGTAGTATTATTGGATGATCATCTCTGCCTCAAAGCTGCCGGGATGATTAGCGATCATAACCATGAATTAGGAGTGAGTTTGCGCTGCATGGTGGAAGATTTAAAGTATAAGGAAATACTTGAGGCTTTAGATATAGTATTAGGAGAAAATCAAAATGAATACTGATAACGCAAACCAGGCTCCTCAAGGCGACATCCTGATTGTTGAAGATAATATATCCCATCTGAAGTTACTATTGGAAATACTGACAAAGGCAGGCTACCGGGTGCGGCCCGCCAGTGACGGTGAGTTAGCCCTGCGCAGTGTACAGGTCAAATTGCCCGACCTGATCCTGCTGGATATCAACCTGCCTGGCATAAACGGAATAGAGGTATGCCGCCGTCTTAAAGATAATCCCGTAACAAAGGACCTGCCTGTTATATTCATCAGCGCTCTGGGGGAAACCGAACTCAAAGTAAAAGCCCTGGAAGCGGGTGGCACTGATTATGTCACTAAACCCATTGAGCCCTCGGAAATTCTGGCTAGAATCAGTACTCACCTTAAGATGCACCGATTACAACGCAGGCTGGCAGACCAGTCTGAAATGCTGATTACAGAAGTCGGGGAGCGCAAAAAGGCAGAAAAGGAGTTGACAAAACATCGAGATCATCTCGAGGAATTGATTGAGCATCGCACTATTGAACTGCAACAGGAAATGATAGAGCACAAAAGGGTAGGAAAAAGCTCAAGTATCTCAATGTAATAGAGTCAGCCATAGCAAAAGTTTCCAGTATGTTTGTCTCTTCTTATATAGTTGACTACAACAGGATTTTCCAGGTAATGGGAGAATCTGTTTCTGTTGATAGAGCATATATTTTCCAGATAGAGAAAGATGGAACAAAACTGTCAAACACCTTTGAATGGTGTGCCCCGGGAACAGACCCTCAAATAGAGACACTCCAGGATATTGAAACCAGTCTATTCCCCTGGTGGATGACAACAATGTTAAAAAAAAAGAGATTATTCTAAATGACATAAACAAGCTTCCCCAAGAAGCAAATGCTGAAAAAGAAACCCTTCAGGCGCAACAAATTTATAGTCTTGTTGTCATACCGCTTTGGATGGAAAAAAATTCCCTTTGGGGTTTTATGGGTTTTGATGATACGCAGAATACCAGGGAGTGGAGTAAAACTGAAATAGATGCACTTAAGATAGCAGGAGAAATGATATCCGGGAATTTACAGCAAGAAAGTTCTGAACATAAACGTGAGTTTGAACGGGAGCAGTTTCTTTCAATTTTTGAAAATATAGACGAGAGCATCTATGTTACTGATCCTGATACTTACGAAATATTATATGTGAATCAAACTATTCAGACGGCATTTAACAAAGAACTTGTTGGTAAGATCTGCTATGAGGAATTCCAGGGGTTTGAATCGCCATGTGAATTTTGCACTAACGATATTATCCAGAAACAGAAGCCTAAACCCTATTTTTGGGAATATCACCACCCCAATCTAAACAGAGACTATGCTATCATTGACCGTATAATAGACTGGCCAGACGGGCGCAATGTGAGATTTGAATTTGCAAGGGATATCACAGAGCGCAAACAAAATGACATGGCATTAAAAAAATCAGAACAGCAATTCCGAGATCTTTTTAATTCAATAAACGATCTTGTATACATACAAGATATAAAAGGATGTTTTACCTCAGTCAACCCAGCTATGCTCCGGCTTTTCGGCTATGATATGGATGAATTTATAGGTCGCAGGGCAGCCGATTTCATGGAATCGGAGCTTCAATCTGGTTTTAAAAACCGGTACCTGGAAAAACTCAAGGAACAGGGTCACTATGAAGGCCTTGCATGCTATTTCACAAAAAATAGAGAAAAAATTTATATTGAGTATAAAAGC
>CAZYDL010000185.1:2759-7255 GCA_964646305.1 uncultured Desulfobacula sp.
GATGAACCCTACATCAGCGGCATTGGCAGGGATGTGACTGAAAAAATGTTATCTGAAAAAAAAGTTAAAAAGCTCCAGGAACAAGTAGTGCAATCTCAAAAAATGGAGTCCATCGGTACTCTTGCCGGCGGTATAGCACATGATTTTAATAATATTCTTTTTCCAATTTTAGGCCACACAGAAATGCTGTTATCCGATATCTCCGAAGATAGTCCATTTAGAGATAGTGTTAACCAGATCTATACCGGGGCTATTAGAGCCAGCGAACTGGTAAAACAGATACTCACATTTTCCCGTCAAGACAATAATGAAATAAAATTGATGAAGATGCAGCCTATTGTCAAGGAAGCATTAAAACTTCTCAGATCTTCAATCCCTGCAACAATTGAAATCAGTCAGGATATTGATCCTAACTGTGGAATTATCAAGGCTGACCCAACACAAATTCATCAAATCACAATGAATCTTGCCACCAATGCGTATCATGCCATGGAGGAAACAGGTGGTAGATTGAAAGTCAGCCTGAAAGAAATTGAATTAGATGAAAATGATGTAATAACCCCTGAAATGAAATCTGGAATTTATGCTTGTCTAACAGTGATTGATACAGGCATTGGGATGGATAAAAATTTAATACAGAAAATCTTTGATCCGTTTTTTACCACCAAAGAAAAAAACAAAGGAACCGGGATGGGATTGTCAGTTGTTCACGGTATTGTTAAAAGCATGGGTGGTGGTATCCAGGTTTACAGCGAACCTGGTGAAGGAACTGAATTTCATGTTTACTTGCCAGTGGTTAAGAGTTCTTTTGAAAAGCAAGAGATCCATCAATTAAAAGAGCCAGTCCAGGGCGGGATTGAACACATCCTGCTGATTGATGATGAAGACGCAGTTGTTACAATGGAAAAACTTATGTTGGAGCGCCTTGGTTACAAAGTCACCTCACGTATTAGCAGCATTGAGGCTCTTGAGGCTTTTCGTGCCGCTCCTGATAAGTTTGACCTGATTATCACCGATATGACAATGCCGAATCTGTCTGGCGACAAGCTTGCAGTTGAATTAATTAAAATACGTTCTGATATTCCAATTCTGCTTTGTACTGGATTCAGCGAGGTTATGTCTGAAAAAGAAGCTGCATCTCTGGGAATTCAAGGCTTTTTATTAAAGCCGATTACAAAGAAGGATTTATCCCAAAAGATACGAGAAGTGCTTGATAAAAACAAAACTAAACTTGCAGAATAATGCCTATGTTTTGGTATCAATGGTGTCCATAAATATAGTTGTCCATTTTTTATAAAACCGCAAACCAGAGGCCTCCAATTTCATTTTTGGAGGCCTTTGGTGTTTTGATAAAAATTTTAACCACAAAGACGCTGTTGAATCTTTGAAAATTGCACTGAATTTAGAAAAATCACAAAACTTGATATAGATCAAGGATAATCTGTTTTGCTTCCTGCAATATAGCACAAAGAATTGGTATGGAAAATATACCATAAGTGCAATTGGCAGACTTGGTCTTTCTCCAATGTTTGCCATACCCTGGAGGGTAGAAAGCAAAACATGAAAGTGTTGTGTGTAATCTTTAGGTTATAAATTAAAAAAGGAAATTCAAATGAAAAAAAAATCTGTGTCAAGAAGGAGTTTTATTAAAAAAGGTACCATTGGGCTTGCTGCATCTACTCTGCTGCCCTCTATTTTTTCTGTTAATAAATCTTTTGCAGCTAAAAAACAAAAAGAGAATAAAATGTTCTGCTACCAGTGTGAACAAACCATAGGTGGCAAAGGGTGTACTAGAAAAGGCGTTTGTGGAAAAACCTCTGAAGTCGCTGCACTTCAGGACTTATTGATCCATACACTTAAAGGAATTTCCATTGCTGCTGTTGCTGGCAGAAAAGTAAATATCAGTGACTCAAAAACCAACCATTTTACCTGTATGGCATTGTTTTCCACACTGACCAATGTAGAATTTGATCCATACCGGTTTGAAGATCTCCTCCAGGAATCTATTTCCTTAAGAGACAAAATGATCAAACGTGTAAAATCTGCCGGTGGCACTATTTCTTCGACAAGTGACAGTTTGACCTTAAAACTAAAACCCTCTATTGATGGCATGGTTAAACAGGCAAAACCATACGGCCTCATGTCAGATCCTGATATTGATCCTGATTTGAGATCTCTCCAGCACATGCTTCTTTTTGGACTTAAAGGTGTGGCCGCTTATACAGATCATGCAGCAGAGCACGGTCAGGAGGATGAAGGCAATTATGAATATATTCAAAGGGCTCTTGCGTCACTTGAAGATAAAAGCCTTGATACAAATGCCTTTCTTGGTCTGGTCCTGGAGTGCGGCAAAGTTAACCTGCGGGCAATGGAATTGCTCAGTCTTGGTAATTCATATGCTTACGGTGATCCTGTCCCAACAAAAGTTCCCCTTGGTGCTAAAAAAGGAAAAGCTATTCTGGTATCTGGTCACGACTTTATTGACCTCGAAGCAGTACTTGCTGCCAGTGCGGGCAAAGGTATCTTTGTCTATACCAACGGTGAAATGCTGCCGTCACACGGTTATCCAAAATTAAAGGAACGCTTTCCCCATTTTTACGGGCATTATGGTACAGCATGGCAGAACCAGAGAAAAGAATTTGCTAAATTTCCTGGTTCCATCCTCATGACCTCCAATTGTATTCAAAAACCCAAAGTGTCATATAAGAAAAATATTTTTACCTCTGGTACTGTTGGTTGGCCTGGTGTGACACATTTAAATAAAAACAACCTTGGTCCCTTGATTGATAGAGCCCTGGAACTTCCTGGTTACACTGAAGACATTAAAGATATGGAAATTCTTGTGGGCTTTGGTCATAAAGCAGTTCTTGGTGTTGCTGACAAAATTGTTGCAGGTGTAAAAGATGGTTCCATTGGTCATTTCTTTCTGGTAGGCGGTTGTGATGGAGTTAAAAAATCCAGAAACTATTATACTGAATTTGTTGAAAAAACACCTGATAATAGTATTATACTTACTCTGGCCTGTGGTAAATTCAAATTTTTCAGACATCAGTTGGGAGATATTAACGGTATTCCAAGGCTTTTGGATGTGGGTCAATGTAATGATACCCATTCAGCAGTCCAGATTGCTTTGGCTTTGGCAAAAGCTTTTGATACAGATGTCAATGGATTGCCCCTCTCTTTTATCATATCCTGGTATGAGCAAAAAGCAGTTGCTGTTCTTTACAGCCTGCTTCACCTTGGTATAAAGGATGTCCATCTTGGCCCCACACTGCCTGCATTTGTTACACCCAATATATTGAATGTTCTGGTTAAAAACTATAACCTGACACCCAATGGGACTCCAGAAGGTGACCTTAAGAAAATTTTGGGATAGATCCTGAGTAAAAACAATGCTGTTCAGCAATAAAGAGCGGTTCTAAATGAACCGCTCTTTCATCTTTTTTTTATTTCCAAAGAAACTTATTTGATAAGTTGTTATCTTCTGCAATAGTACTGACTAATCAGGTATTACTGATTTTTTTTTAAACCACACGAAAAAAATCTCAAAGATACCAGAAGCTTAAAAAGATTGCGCATCAAACATTTTGATAAATTTCTCAAGGATCATCGCAGTCTTTTCACTCATCTTTAAAAACTCAATGCCTACATGGTATAATTGTGATTCTTTGGAAGTACAATGGACTATCTTACCGGACAGATCGACCAAATCATCCTCCAGGGCAATCCACAGAACGATATGGCCGGAGAGTGATTGATCACAAACAATCTCAAGGAGTATTCCACCTTTAGAAACATTTAAGGTTCTGCCCATACCCTTAAAAATAACTGAACCATCTTTGTCCACCTGGACGCATGTAAGGTGCAGAGTGCCAAATCTGTCTGACTTTCTTTTTTCCTGTGTCATTGATCCTCTCTTTAAGCCGGCCTGAGCAGACTTTATGAAATTTTAACAAAAAAAGAATTCTCAATACAGGGGAAATCCCTTGCATTCACTCGTTTTGAAATATTGTCTAAACCTAATTATGGCAGATCTTACATTTAGCTGTCAAGCACGGATCTCCCCTTTCAGGCTCTTCCCAGTTGACTTGCACCTTTTCTCACATTTCTGCGTCACCTTTGCATTCAACTATATTTTCTGCCAACATTAATCAAAGGCATTTTTCTACATTGAAGGTTTATTTGTCTTCAATAAAATATTAACAAGGCCTATTAATTACATTTGTGTAATTAATTTTATTTTCAAAACATCTCTTCATATTTTATATAGATAAAAGCTCGGGGTTTTAAATTGTTTAAAAACCCGGAATTTTTAACAATACCAAAAATATATTTCCATGGAAAATTTGTGGTATAAATTCTCATTTTGAATATTTAATATAATTGAAGATTGACTTATCCTGTTCCAAAAAGTTCTGATTACAGGTATCTTTTGGATTTATACAATATTCTTTATACAATTTTGGGGAGTTATCTTGTTCATCTCCTGAATGTGC
>CAZYDL010000186.1:0-7217 GCA_964646305.1 uncultured Desulfobacula sp.
GATACGGTCCACATTGTACAGGCTCCCAACCCCTTGCATAACCATGTTTGGTCTTTTTATAATATTTGGATTTTGATAATAAAGGCAACATAGTTCTTAAATCCTGCCATTTAACTTCTTTTAATCCCATTTCATTGGCAATTTTTATGGCATCGCTTACATGACCATATCCTATATTATAACTGGCAAGCCCAAATAAAATTCTTTCGCGTTCATCTTCAATATAGTTAAATTTTTTTACCATTTTATCAAGGTATTTTATACCGGCTTTAATACTTTGTGAAGGATTAAGGCGATTTTTAATTCCCATTTCTTTGGCAGTCACAGCTGTAACCTGCATTAATCCCCTGACATTGGTAACACTTTTTGCTTTGGGGTTAAAATGGGACTCCTGATAAACAAGAGCTGCAACAAGCTTCCAATCAAAGCCGTATTGAATTGATTCGTCAATAATTATTTTTTTATACCTGGGCAGCCTTGTTTTAATTCTTTCATGAAATCTTTTAAGGTCAAAGGGATCGGTATCTTCAAGATTTGCAAAATATTTATTATATATCTGATTTAACAGTCCTGTTTCATTGGCATATAAAAAGAATTTATTAATCTGTTCCAGCATCTGTGAATCGTTTTTATTAACTGCCCAGGCAATGGATTCTTTTCTCTGGATGGGGATACCGATTTTAATGTCAGGATAATGCCTTTGATTCAAATAGGCAATATTGTTATCAGCAATGGTGAATTTAATTTCTCTGTCGTTAACCATGCGGATCAACTCTTCAGTGGGCACATTGTCATGGAGCACATAGCTTAAATTAACACCTGACTCTTTAATTGATTTAAGGCGTGAATGATATGATGTACCCCTGCGGATATGTATTGTTCTAAAAGTTAAATCATCAATATTTTTAGGGCCGAAAACAAGTTTATGATGGACAATGTGCTGTTGGATTGTCATGTAAGGTATAGAAAAATTGACTTTTTCAATTCTTTCCATTGTGATTGCAAGTCCGGCGGCTATAAAATCACCTTTTCCTAGTTCAAGATATGTAAAAATATTATTCCAGCCCGGGGTAACAATATCAAGCTCAACATTTAGATATTTAGCAAATGCTTTTGCAAGATCATATTCAAACCCACCCGGTTTGCCTTTATAATAAGATAAGGTATTCAAGGAGTTATTAGTAATAAGCCTTAATATTCCTATCTTTTTAACTTTTTGGAGAGTGGTAAGGTCAGATCCGAGTTTTTGATTGTGGATCAATAGAGAAAAATAGATAAAAAGGCACATCAGGCCTGTAATATTTATTAAAATAAAATTATTAAAATAAAATTTTTTCATCCTAATAAAGATTTTTCATCCTATTTATGCGGAGTTAGTTCAGGTTCCATAATAACTTCAACTCTATTTACATTTTGATATCCACGGGGAAGTTTTCTCCCTCTACGCCCTCTCATTGCAGTATAATCCTTTTGGTTTCCAGGAGTTAATTTTAAAAAATGTTTTCCTGAATGTATAACAAGAATAGAATTTAATGGCAATATTTTAAGGAACTTGAGCTTTTCAGAGCCCTTTGCTTTTAATGCAGTTTTCAAGATGGAAATAATTTTATTGCCCTTGCCTTTTTGCAGGCTTGGCAATTGATTCAAGGTAAATATCAAGAGTCTGCCGGAAGAAGTGACAGCTGCAATATGATCCTGATCAAGGTCATAGATTTTTTGAGGTTGTAAAAGCTGATTTCCCTGTTTTAAGCTTACAATGGCTTTGCCGTTTTTATAATTAGTTAACAAATCCTTGAATTGAACAATAAATCCATAACCATGGTCAGATCCCATGAGGAAGTGATTATTGTTCTCACCTGATAACATAAATTCTATATGGGCCTCTGGGGCAATGGATAAATGGCCTGTTAATGGTTCTCCATTTCCCCGTGCAGAAGGAAGCGCGTGTGAATACAGCATATAGCTTCTGCCTGTGTTATCAAAAAATATAATGGGCTTGTCACTTTTTGTTCTTATATAGCCTGACAGAGAATCACCTGATTTAAATTTAACATTTTCAGGGTCAATTTCATGTCCCTTGGCCGAGCGGATCCAGCCGTTTGATGATAATATAATGGTAACAGGCTCTATATCAATTACATCGGTGATGGAAAATTTTTCTGCCTCTTTTCTCTTTTTTATGGGAGAGCGTCTTTTATCACCATATTTTTTTGCATCTGATCGTATTTCATCTTTCATGTATTCTTTAAATATTTTTTCATTACCAAGAATTTTTTCAAGGTTCTTTCTTTGTATTTCAAGCTCTTTTAATTCTGCCTTAATTTTAATCTCTTCGAGTTTTGCAAGTTGTCTGAGCCTGATTTCAAGAATAGCCGCAGCCTGAATCTCAGAGAGAGAAAAGGCTTTAATCAACTCTTTTTTAGGCTTATCAGAGTTCCTGATAATTTTAATTACTTCATCAATATTTAAAAAGGCAATTAAAAGACCCTGGAGAATATGCAGGCGGCTTGAAATATTTTTGAGTCTATGGTTTAATTTTCTTTTTATGGTACCTGCTCTGAATTCAAGCCATTCTGTTAAAAATTCAATAAGGTTTTTAACCTTTGGTTTGCCATTGATTCCAATTACATTCATGTTAAAAGAGTATGAGCGCTCAAGATCTGTTGTGGCAAACAGATGATCTGTCAAAGCTGTCAGATCAACTCTATTGGATCTTGGAGTCACCACAAGACGGGTTGGATCTTCATGGTCTGATTCATCTCTTATATCAATCACCATGGGAAGTTTTTTTGCATCCATCTGGCCTACGATCTGTTCATAGATTTTTTCAGTGGAGGCATGGTGGGGCAGGGCAGTATATACGATTTCATTGTCTTCAATATTAAATTGTGCCCGCATTTTTATTCTACCCCTGCCTGTTTTATAGATCTCCTTTATTTCCTGGGCAGGAGTGATAATCTCAGCATTGGTGGGAAAATCCGGTCCTTTAATAAACTTACAAATTTTATTGATGTCGGAATAATCATTATCAATCAGGTGAATCAAAGCCTTTGCAACCTCACGAAGGTTGTGGGGCAAAATATTTGTGGCCATGCCAACGGCTATACCTGTGGAGCCGTTGAGCAGAACATTTGGCAGGCGTGCAGGAAGGATTACAGGCTCATCAATGGTTCCGTCAAAATTAGGCACCCACTCCACAGTTCCCTCGCCTAATTCTTCAAGAAAAATTTGTGCATATTTGGAAAGCCTTGATTCTGTATATCGCATGGCAGCAAATGATTTTGGATCATTGGGGTCGCCCCAGTTTCCCTGGCCTTCCACAAGGGGATATCTTAAAGAAAAAGGCTGTGCCAGGAGTACCATGGCTTCATAACAGGCAGTATCTCCATGTGGATGAAATTTACCAAGGACATCACCCACCGTTCTTGCTGATTTTTTAAATTTTGCTGTGGATGATAATCCAAGCTGACTCATGGCATAGATAATTCTTCTTTGAACAGGTTTGAGACCGTCACCAATATGGGGCAGGGCACGGTCTAAAATTACATACATTGAATAGTTTAAATAAGCTTTTTCAGTAAAATCTTGAAAAGGCATTTGTTCAAAATCTTCAATTGTGGCTGGGGCAGATGGTGTAGTTTGTTTCATTAATCAATCTCTTTTATATTGCCTTTTGTTTCTATCCAGATTTTGCGATCCTTGGCTCTTTTTTTGCTCAAAAGCATATCCATGAAATTATGAACCTTTTTTAGAGAATCATCTGAATCATAATCAATGGAAAGCTGGACAAGACGTCTTGAATCAGGAGCTATGGTTGTCTCTTTGAGCTGTGATGGATTCATCTCGCCAAGACCCTTAAATCTCTGAACATTTATTTTACTTCTGTTTTTCCTGCGCCTTTTTATGCGTTTGATGATGTTCTCTTTTTCAGGGTCATCCAATGCATAGAAAACTTCTTTTCCCACATCAATTCGATAGAGAGGAGGCATTGCAATATGCATATGTCCATTTTCCACAATTTTAGGAAAATGTTTTAAAAACAGAGCACATATCAGTGTTGCAATATGCAGTCCATCGGAATCAGCATCTGCAAGAACACATATTTTGTTATAGCGTAATTTTGAAATATCATCAGAGCCTGGTAAAACACCGAGCACTCTTGCAATATCCCTGATTTCTCTTGATTCCATTATGGTAGAGGAATCAATCTCCCAAGTGTTTAAGATTTTACCGCGCAAAGGCATAATCGCCTGGAAACGTCTGTCTCTTGCCTGTTTTGCTGAACCTCCTGCAGAATCTCCTTCAACAAAAAATAATTCCCGCCTTCCATGGTCAATACTTGTGCAGTCAGATAGTTTGGCAGGAAGCCTTAAACCGTTTGATGTTTTTTTCTTGGTGACTTTTCTGGATTTTTTTATGCGGTTTTTTGCATTTTCAATGGCAAATAAAGCAAGACGTTCTCCCAGGTTTATATTATGGTTGAGCCATAAACTGAATGCATCTCTTACCTGGATATTCACAAGACCTGCACAATGCCGGGATGACAGTCTCTCCTTGGTCTGTCCGGAAAACTGGGCATCGGAAAGTTTTACAGAGAGAATATATCCAACATTGTGCCAGATATCTTCAGGAGCAAGAAACAGACCCTTTGGAAGAAGGCTTTGGAATTTGCAGAATTCTTTTACAGATTCTAAAAGTCCTGATCTGAATCCATTTACATGGGTTCCTCCCAGGCTTGTAGGTATAAGATTAACATAACTTTCTTCCGGGTTTGAGCCTGTGCCACTGGATTCAGTTGTCCAGTTAACTGCCCATGTAATCTGAATATCTTCATTCCCAAGCTTGCCTGCAAAAGAATGCGGAAAAATACATTTTTCCTGGTTTAGATTTTCATTAAGGTAATCATCAAGACCATGATCATATTTCCATGTGGTCTTTTTATTGGATTTTTCATCATAAAACGTAGTAACAAGACCTTTGCACAAAACTGCCTTTGATTTTAAAACTCTTTTTAAGGCTTTTACGGAAAACTCAGGCGTGTCAAAATAGGAAGTATCAGGGTAAAACCACACTGAAGTCCCAGATAGCTTTTTGCCAATTGTTTTTATTATTTCCAACTCTTGAGTTTTTAATCCGTTTTTAAAACCAATATGATATTTGTGACCATTGCGTTTTATGTGGATACTCAAATCAGAAGATAATGCATTGACCACAGAGACTCCGACTCCATGCAGACCACCTGAATAGCTGTAATCCTTATTGGAGAATTTGGCTCCTGAATGGAGTTCTGTCATGATCAGTTCCACCCCTGTTATTTTTTCTTCAGGATGGATATCCACGGGCATGCCCCGGCCATTATCAGAAACAATAATGGAGTTGTCTTTTCTTAATACAAGATCAATTTTGTCAGCATATCCTGCAATGGCTTCATCAACACAATTATCAATCACCTCATATGCCAGGTGATCCGGGCTTGAAGTATCTGTGTACATGCCAGGTCTTATTTTAACCGGATCAAGACCCTTTAGAACCTCGATAGATTCAGCATTGTATCCGTTTTCCAACTCTCTGTCTTTGTTGTCAGTTTCAAATAATTTCATAAATTATCTATTGTGATATAAAAATTAAACATTTATATTAATCTGGTAAACAATAATTATTAATCAATAATTTTTCATTATTCATTCTTAATTATTAATTTAAAACAAACCCTATATCATTTTTATTTATAAATGTAAAAATAGGAAATTATATTTACTATGACATCTGTAAAAACTGATTTTGATTTTAATACCTTTGAAACCCAATGGGAACAATTGTCTGAAGCTGATAAAGCCCTTGTTGTTAAGAATGCTGCAACACTAGACCCCCAGGAAGCAATTCTTCCTATTTTATCTGGTATCATATCCTATCATTTTATTGTAAGAAACAATGCCAGAAGGGGCCTTGGGATTATTCACGATAAAATAGATAAATTATTATCTGATCCAGATGATGCTAAATTATATTTAAAAGGCAGAAAAGCATCTGCTTCAGTCTGTGCAAGAATATATTCTCAGATTTATTCTGGAATGTCTTTTAATGAACTTGGATTTTTCTTGAAAACTCTGCTGGAGTTTCAAGAAAAGGGAGCTTATTTTGCTTTCCAGGCAGTTTACAATAAACAAATCTCTGTTGAAGCCATGCAAAAAATTCTTTATACAATTCCAGAAGCCTCCCGTCTCGCCTTTGTTGATCAATATGTTCAAGCCTCACCTGATATCAGACTAAGGTTTGGATTTGCATTTAAAAAAATTTTAAAATCAATAAAGAAGAGAGAGATAGTTGTAAATTTTTATGCCGGCCTTTTTGATGCAAAAAGAAATGCTGATCCTTTTTTAAATAATATTAATTCTGATTTAAGGGATTCTGATCAGATAATCTTTAAGGAAATCAGATCACAATCCCCGGAAAAAATTAGCATTGGGCTTAAAGCTCTTTCCATGATAGTGACCAAAATATCTTCAAAATTACTGCTGGAGATTCTGTTAAACCAGGAGATAAAAAAAGTCAGGATTGTTATTTATAATATAATTGAAAATTCTTCAATGGGAGTATATGAAGATCTTTTTGAACCAATTTTACAGATTTTTCATAAATGTGATATACACGAAGCTTTCCATGTGTTCAAGGCTCTCATTGTAACGGGCAGGCACCCCCTTTACAAGTTGCTTGGCATGGTGAGAGATACTTATCCTGATCTTATGCCTGTAATCAACACTGAAATATCATCCTTTTCAAAAATTTCCTTTTTTTTTATCCAGGATATAGCTTTGAACAAAGAGAAGTATTCAGGACCTAATTTTACTATAAATCTTGCATGTGTCCTTGGTATGATAAAAAAAAGACCTGAACGTGTTGTTAGAATTTTAAAACAATATGATAATGATCCTAATGATACCCTGCGCATGGATGTCACAAAATTCATGAAAAAAACAAAGCAGCTTCTTGTTAAGGAAAAACAGAATATTGAAACCCAATTTGATATAGTTATCCAAAAGGTCAAAAAAGAATCCAAAAAATCCAAAGGTTTGATAAAAACCCTTTTTTTAACTTCCAGCACTAAAAAGATTGAAAATCTTAAAACCAATAAAAATCTTGACCTCATTGATTTCCAAAATGAAATAATTAAGGATATTGATCTTTCATCATCTGAATTTATTGCATCTTCTCTTTTG